>JBATYN010000531.1:0-29364 GCA_049674125.1 Pseudolabrys sp.
CGTCGGTATAGGCGGATAATGCTTTGTACGGGTCGCCCGCCTTACGCCAGGCATAACCCTCGGCCAGAAGCCGTTCGACCGGCGGTGCGCGCTGCGCCTCGGGTTGGCTCAGGACTTCGATCGCTTCTTTGGGACGGCCTGCGTCGGTCAGCACCAGCGCCAGCAGCAACGGCCATACCATTTGATCAGAAAAACGTTTGAGGCCCTGACGCGCCAGCTTCTCCGCATCACGGTCGCGACGGACATCGCGATAGGCGCGCGTGGCGGCAAGCAGAGCGTAATCCGGCGGATTGGTAATAGCCGCTTTTTCGAAGACGGCGATGGCCTCGCCCGGCCTGTGGGCCTGCTGCAACAATGCAGAAAGGTCCATCGCCACGAGACCGTCTTCTTGGCCTGCGGCCAGCATCGCGCGCAATGCTGCTATGGCCGGAACTAACTGACCGGCTCGCGCCTGGAGCACAGCTGCCTCGCGACGCTCGGTGATAGTTTGCGCCACCGCTTGTTCTGCGCCAATCACGCCTGCGATCAAAAGCCAGCCCGCAAAGACCCATCGACCAGCAATGTGCATCATGTGAGCGGAAGCTCGCCGGGCACCGGTTTTTTGTTTGTCGTCGGCGCGCGTGACTTTCCCGCCGATGCGTTGGCGGGCGGTTTGGCACGGAATAGGTAACTCCCCAGCATCGTATGCGGCTTTCGGGAGCTCCGGAGCGGTGTCAGAATAGGAACGCGTCGATTACGCCGTGCAGTTGCCCGAACGCCACAGAGTCCTGTCATTTGCCGGAGGTCGCACGTTTAAACCCCGCCGCCTCAGCACCAGGCCACTTGCGCGTGAGACGACCGACCTTGGAGACCACGGACCATTTGCGTTCGGCCCGCGAGTCCACGACAACCCGAATCACCTCCGGTCCACGACATTCCTACTCGACCATTTTGTCAATCGGCGGGAAAATTTGCACCGTATCGACGTGCAATTTTGGCGCTGATTCAATTTTGAGGAAGTTTGGGCTCTGCTTGATGTTGTTCGAGTGACTTGGTCAATTTGAGATTGATAATAAATTCAAACCTTCATGGACTTTCGGGCTTGCAAGTAACCCCTCTGACACATCTATTGGAATCGTTGCACGCGTTAACGCACTTTAGCCTGTCGGAAGTATTTTGTTGGTTGCAGCGGCGAAGGCACGAACTGAGATTCAATACACACGCTCTACATGTCTGGGTAGGTGCGGGTCTTTCCGTCTGCGCAAAAGCGGCGATCTGAAACGAAGTTACGCAAAATATTAGGAGCGCGACGGCGATTGCAGCGGTCGAAGCATGCTTCATAACACCCCCGTCACAACGTGACATCGACGCTTCAATCCGTGCGACGGCTTATTTCGAATCTCGTCGCTCTGGACTCACTGCTGGTGCGAGCTTGCTGCTCAAGGTGAACTGTTTAGCCAGCAGTGTCACTCCATTGGCGTCAATGATCGCAAGCGGTTTGAATTGTGTCAGTTCTTTATCCTCGACCAGTTTGTCCCAACGATTGTCGAGGATCAGCCAGTGTTTGTCATACCGCACAGCGAGAATGGCATGATCGACGCGGACGGCGTAGTCATGGACGAGCACCATTCGCACATCCTCGGAACGCACCCCGGCTTGCCGGAGGGCCACGTATTTGGCGAGGGCGTAATCCTCGCAGTCGCCGTGACCGGTTTCGAAAGCACCTTTTTTGTTGGCGAACGGCGCGGTCCATTTGTCCGCAACGCCCCATTGAGCCCTGTCGGGTTCATAGTCGATCAGGGCATTGATGACTGCGTTGATCAGTGCAATTTTCGCAAGACCTTCGTGGCTTTCGGCTTCCTTGACGATCTCTTCAAATTTCCGATCAGACTTTGTGCATGCGTCGAGGTTCGAGTGGCATTTCGTTAATTTTGGCAGCTCGGCCAGAATATCGGCCTTGATTTGTCGCCACTCATCTTTGGTCACGCCATCGGGCGCCGCAAATTCCCCCATGCCGAACGGATGATCCGCCGGGTTGTCGGCAGTCTGCAATTCGATGGCGCTCGCCACCGAAGCAGTAAAAAACACGGCAAGTAATGTTGAAACCAGAGCTTTGCGCATGGCGATTCCAAACAGGATTTCCGTACGAAACGGTTTATTGCAAACACGCAACGCCGAATTGATTTAGATCATTTCGCCAGTATAATTTATACTGTCGTGGTTGCCAATTTTCTGCAACGGCATGAGTGCAGACGCAATTAACGCGGTGCATCCCGGCCTTGTGCCGAATGCATCGCGGACAGCGATTATTCTGATCATAGGACGCACCCTCCAAAGAATAGGGAGGCCTTGCAGACCGCTGGCGAAACCGATTGTCCGGCAATTGACCTTAGGGACACCAATGTCCGCTTTGGGTCATATGCGGACATGGCGACAAGGCAGCACGACGGCTGCTTACCTCCGATAGCGGACATTCGTTGGCGGCCAGCGCGGATCGGCTTTTGGGTTGCGCGGTTGCGAGTCCGCGTCCTAGCCGGCCAAGGCGTGAAACCGTGCCGAAAAGCGACAGCGGTCCTCTGCTACCGGGTCTGGTCTCCGGTGGTCGACCGCTATTTGGCACCTTTTTCGTGATCGAAGGTCGATTTGAACGACGTCCCGGACCGATCACAAAGCTGTCAGGCCGCTATGCGGCGGCAATTCGAGGTTGCTCCGGCCGATACGCGATGGAACAATCGCATCCAAAGATCGTCGTATCCGTACGTACATTGACTGCCCAAGCCATTTGTATAGTCACGGAGGCTCTCCATGGCGCGCACTGCAATGTCGCCGGCCCCACGCGGCGGGCCGGCGCCGACGCCAAAGCGTTCCCCGGATGAGACCCGTGCGGAGTTGTTGCAGGCCTTTCGTCGTGTGCGCGCGGAGACGGAGTCCAGGGCGTCCCGGCTTTCGGCTGAAGACCAGATCGTGCAGTCGATGGCTGACGCCAGCCCAGCCAAATGGCACCGCGCCCACGTTACGTGGTTCTTCGAGCAGTTCCTGCTGGTCCCGCAGGACCCGACCTACAACATTTTTGATCAGCGTTTTCCATTTTTGTTTAATTCCTACTATGTCGCGGCCGGGCCGCGGCACGCGCGGCCGCAACGCGGCTTAATCACGCGGCCGAATGGCGAGGATGTCACCGCCTATCGTGCGCACGTCGATTCCGCAGTTGAACGCCTGATCGCGCAGGTTCCTTCGGCTGAAGCCGGCCGCGTATTCGCGATTGTCGAGATCGGGCTGCACCACGAGCAGCAGCATCAGGAATTGCTGATCACCGATATTCTCCACGCATTCGCACAGAATCCTACCGATCCGGCCTACGACGAAAACTGGTATCCGCCACGCGCGACGCAAGGCCCTCGCGGCTTTGTTGACGTACCGGCGGGGATCCAAACGATCGGCCACGACGGCAAAAGTTTTTGCTTTGATAATGAGACGCCACTTCATGACGAACTCATTCCTCAAGTTCGGATCGCGCGTCATCTGGTTACGAATGCGGAATGGCTCGAATTTATTGAGGCCGGCGGATATACGACACCCTCGCTCTGGCTTTCCGACGGTTGGGCCGCCGTGCAGGGGGAAGAATGGCAAGCGCCGGGCTACTGGCGGCAGGAAGACGGCGGCTGGCTCTCGACGACGCTCGCGGGCTTGAGGCCGGTCGACCCGGCCGCTCCGGTACAGCATGTCAGCTATTACGAAGCCGATGCCTTCGCTCGCTTTGCCGGCAAGACCCTGCCGAGCGAAGCGGAGTGGGAGGTCGCCGCGCGCGCGAACGTGATCGCCGACGCTTTTGGCATCGCTTGGCAATGGACGCGCAGTGCCTATCTACCCTATCCGGGCTACCGGGCCGCCGAAGGCGCGCTCGGTGAGTACAACGGGAAATTCATGGTCAGCCAGATGGTCTTGCGCGGGTCTTCACTTGCGACCCCCGAAGGCCACCAACGTGTGAGCTATCGCAATTTCTTTTACCCGCCGTCGCGCTGGCAATTCAGCGGCTTGCGCCTGGCCGAGTTTGTGTGAGGTCTTTTGTCATGGTTGCAGTTGCACGCAAGCGTATCGCGGTACCGGAGCCCTCGGAATTCGAAAACGACGTGCTCGAAGGCCTGCATTCGACGCCGAAACAAATATCGGCGAAATATTTCTATGATGCTGCCGGTTCGCAGTTATTTGAGCGCATCACCGAGCTTGCAGAATATTATCCGACACGGTGCGAAATGCGCATCTTGCGCCGGCATGCCGCCGAGATCGCAAAGATGATTCCAGCCGGTGCAGCGCTGGTGGAATTCGGCAGCGGCTCGAGCAAGAAAGCACGCATCATTTTGCGGGCGGCGCCGAAATTAGCAGCCTATGTGCCTGTCGATATATGCGGTGAAATGATTGACCAGGAAGCGGCTGAGCTGCGGCCGAATTTCCCCCGGATCAAGGTGCTGCCGGTGACGGCGGATATTTGCAAGCCGTTCGCATTGCCGGAAGAAGCCAAGGCCGCGCCATTACGCGTCGGATTTTTCCCCGGCTCGACCATCGGCAATTTCGAGCCGCATGAGGCGTCGGCTTTCCTGCGAAATGCCGCGAATATTCTCGGACGCGGTGCGGCGCTTATCGTCGGGGTCGATCTGATCAAGCCCGTCGAAGTGCTTAATGCGGCCTATAACGACGCAGAGGGCATCACGGCGCAATTTAATCTTAATCTGTTGACGCGGATCAACCGTGAGCTCGGTGGGACCTTCCGGCTCGATACGTTCGAGCATCACGCCTTCTACAATCGCGAACGTCATCGCGTCGAAATGCACCTCGCCAGCCTGAAACGGCAGAGGGTGAGAGTGGCGGGTGAAACCTTCGACTTCCGCGCTGGTGAAACGATCCATACCGAAAACAGCTACAAGTACAGCGTCGAGTCCCTTGCCGCACTTGCGCGCGGCGTCGGTTGGTTGCCGGCAGGGGCCTGGACAGATTCGCGCAAGTATTTCTCGATCCAGGCTTTCACGCTCGCCGGGTGACTTGCTCAAATTCGTCGGCCTGCGCTAAGCCTTGCGCCACCCGGCCCATCCGGCCGGGTAAATTTATTCAGGTAAGGCAGAACTCATGAAGATCGTTGGTTTTGAAGCGAGTAAAAGCGTGCGGTTGGGTGTCGTCGAGGGCGAAAATGTCATCGATTTGCAGGCCGTGGATGCAAGTGTGCCGGCCGATCTCGGCGAAGTCCTGCGCCGTAACAATGGCGACCTCAAACCCCTCGCCGATCTTGCGAAGAAAGCGCCAGCCTCCGCGCGGCAGCCGCTGGCGGGACTGAAATATGCGCTGCCGGTCGCGCATCCCGGCAAAATCATCTGCCTTGGTTTGAACTATCTCGATCACGTCAAAGAAGGTCCACAGCGCGATAATATTCCGAAATTTCCTTCAATCTTTTTCCGTGTCCTCACGTCCATGGTGCCGCATCTGCAGCCGATCGTGCGGCCGAAAGAATCGATCCAGCTCGATTACGAAGCGGAAATGGTGGCAATTGTCGGCAAGCGCGCCAAGCATCTCACGGTGGCAAACGCGGTTGATTGCATCGCGGGTTACTCCTGCTCGAATGAAGGCTCCGTGCGAGAATTTCAGCGTCACACGACGCAATGGGGCATGGGCAAGAATTTCGACCGTACCGGCGGTTTTGGCCCCTGGGTGATAACTGCTGACGAAGTTCCGCCGGGGGGCAAAGGCTTGAAGATCATGAGCCGCCTCAACGGGAAAACCATGCAGTCGGACAACACGGAAAACATGATGTTTCCGCTTGCCGAGACACTCGTGTACCTCACCAAAGGCATGACATTGGAGCCAGGCGACGTGATCCTCACGGGAACGCCGTCAGGCGTCGGTCACGCGCGCAAACCCGAGCCGGTCTGGATGAAAGCTGGCGATACTTGCGAAATTGAAATCGAAGGCATCGGCGTGTTGCGCAATCCGATCGAGGCTGAGAAAGCCTGACGGTGCGAGAGGAGGGGGCGTGAAACACCATCGTATTGTCACGGCCTTGGCCGCAGGGCTGCTGGCCATTGTCGTGGAGCCTGCTTACGCCGAGTGGCCGAATGACAAACCGATCCGTGTTTTGGTCGGTTTTGGTCCCGGTGGTGGCACCGATATTGTGACTCGCATTGTCGCGCCGCCTCTATCTGAAGTGCTCCATCAGACGGTGGTTGTCGAAAACAAACCGGGCGCAGGCGGTTCGATCGCCTCAGCCGAAGCCGCGCACGCCGATAAAGACGGCTACACCGCGTCGATGATCAGCGCGGGCCACACGGTTTCCGCTGTGATGCTTAAATCGGTGCGCTATGACGCAGTGAAAGATTTTGCGCCGGTGGCGCTGGTGGCAGACAGCGCGCTCGTTGTGGTCGCGCGCAAGGATTTTCCCGCAAGCGATATCAAGGGGCTGGTTGCGCTTGCGAAAGCTTCGCCCGGCAAACTGAATTTCGCCAGCGTGGGCCTCGGCTCGACACAGCATTTCGCAGGCGAATTGCTTCGACAGATGACCGGCATCGACGTGAAACATATCCCATATCGCGGCACCCCGGGTGTGGTCACCGCATTGCGCGCGCAAGAGGTCGACTATGCGGTCGAGCTGTTGCACGCTGTGCAAGGGCAGGTCCAGGCCGGTGAACTCAAGTTGCTTGCAGTTGCGCCACCGACGCGCTGGCCGACGATACCCGATGTGCCCACAGTTGCTGAATCCGGCGTCCCCGGATACGCGGTGATTGGCTGGTACGGCTGGGTTTATCCGGCGGGCACGCCGCAAGCGATCGTCGACAAGACCAACGCCGCACTCAAGGAAATTTTGGGGCGCCCCGAAATCAAGGATCAGATGGCGAAGGCGGGCGCTTCAGTGCATGTATCTACGCCCGCAGAATTCGGTCAGCATATGGCTGACGAAGTTGCCAAATGGAAAGCCGTTCGTGACAAAGCGGGGTTTGAACCTCAGTAGTCGTCGAACGGTGTCATCGTGTTATTACAAGAGGAAGTCATGGCTGATCAGCTCAATGTACTCGTTATTTGCGGCTCGCTGCGCAAAGGGTCTTACAACGCCGCATTGACCCGCGCATTGCCGGCTTTGGCGCCACCCGAAATGAAACTCGTGATGGCGCCGACGATCGGAACGTTCCCGCTCTACAATGCCGACATCCAGGACGGGTCCGGTTTTCCTGCACCGACGGAAGCCCTGGCGGCCGCTATCCGTACGGCTGACGGCGTGCTGTTTGTGACTCCCGAATATAACTGGTCGATGCCGGGTGTTCTGAAGAATGCCATCGATTGGCTATCCCGCATGAAGGAACAGCCGTTCAACGAAAAACCGGTTGCGATCCAATCGTGCTCGCAAGGCCCTCTCGGTGGCGCGCGCATGCAGTATCACTGGCGCATGTCGATGACATTCGTCAACGCCTTCATCTTTGGCACGCCGGAAATTTTCGTCGGCAGTGCTGCAGGCAAATTCAACAAGGAGACGCTCGAGCTGGAAGATCAGCCGACCAAGGACATCATCAAGAAGCAGCTCACCGCTTTCGCAAAATTTATAAAACGTATGAAGGCGGGTGCTTAGCCCGCCGCCTGCGCCCGTTTCGGAAACAGCTGCGGTCGCAACTTGGGGTGGCCTGCCATCGTCTTCGGTGCATAAGGCGCTTCTGCGCCAAGCTCTTCGGCCGCGTGCCAGGCCCAGCGTGGATCCCAGATTGCCGCTCGCGCGAGGCAAATCAGATCGGCCTTGCCCGATGCCACAATGTCTTCGGCCTGCTGGTAGCCGGCGATGAGGCCGACCGTCATGGTTGTGATGCCACTTTCTTTTTTTACTTTTTCGGCGAACGGCACCTGGTAGCCTGGCGCGAGCGGAATTTTCTGTTTTGGATCGAGGCCCCCGGTGGATACGTCCATGTAGTCCATTCCGCGTTTCTTGAGCTCCTTGGCCAGAACCACGGTTTCTTCCGGCGTCCAGCCGCCATCGACCCAGTCTGTCGCCGAGACGCGCATGCCAAGCGGCTTGTTCTGGGGCCATACAGCGCGCACGGCCTCATACATTTCGATCACAAAGCGCATGCGGTTTTCGAGCGATCCGCCATACTCGTCGATGCGTTGGTTGGAGAGCGGCGAGAGGAATTGATGGGCTAAGTAGCCGTGAGCCCCATGCAACTCGATCACGTCATAGCCGATACGATCGACGCGCTTGGCGGCCGTGGCGAACTCGCCGATGCAGCGCTTGATGTCGTCTTTGGTCATCGCATGCGGCACCGGCCAACCGGTGTCATAAGGAACCGCGGACGGCGCTTCCGGTGTCCAGCCGCCTTCCGCTTTGTTCAGAATTGGTTTTCCGCCGGCTGCGGGCGGAGTTGTGGGGCCTTTGCGTCCTGCGTGGGCGAGCTGCACACCAAGCTTTGCGACGCCGTATTGCCGGCAAAAATCGTACACACGCTTGAGCGCTGCCTCGTTGTCGTCTGACCACATGCCGGCACATTTCGGCGAAATGCGGCCTTGCGGATTGACGTTAGTCATTTCGCACATCACCAACCCCGCGCAGCCGAGCGACATATTGCCGAGGTGCATCAGGTGCCAGTCGTTGGCTGAACCGTCGTTGGAATTGTATTGGCACATCGGCGACACCACGACTCTGTTTGGGAGTGTCAGACCGCGCATGGTGATAGGAGAAAACAGAACGCTAGCCATTGGAACGACTTCCTTTCAGGATAAAGATTCTAGAGGCCGGTTTGATAGGCGTGCATGGCGACGACCAGACAGCAAATCGCCCAGAAGATGCAATATTCGACACCGCCGATAACCCAGATCCAACATTCCGTCACTCTATAGGTCGCTGCAGCAGCAACAAGCAGATGGATGAAGGCGATAAAGCCGACGTAAGGCGTGTAGATGCCGAAGAAAAGGCCAATGGTGAGGAGAGTCTCGACCGTGCCGGCAATGTACATCCAGGTGGCGGGCGGTTTGAAACCGGCCTTGACGAAGAACTCAAGCGTCGCAGGGACCGTGAACTTGCCAATGATGTGAGGAATGAAAAATACCGCACAAGTAATGCGCAGGATATTGAACGCATTGAACAGGTTGAATTTGTCGGCAAGCGACATGGCGACTCCCCCCGGTGGTTTTGTTTGGCGCGACCACCTTCGATCAAAATTGCACTTCTTGGCGTGTGAGCCAACCCCCGGGCGCTAGAGTTTGCGGCCCTTGAGCCACCCGTCGCCTTTGGCGTAGAGCGCATCAAGTGGTGGCCCATCGAGGCCGGGCAGCTCGTCCTTGATCTTGTATCCGATCTTGCTCTGCAGATAGGCCAGGTGCCGGTAGCCTTCCGGAAATTGCGCCAACAGTGTCGTGTCGAGCGTAAGTTTTGCATCGGGCTCAACCGGGTCGATACGGTCCTTTTCATAGGCGAGCCGGCGCAAGACGATGCCCCAACGGCCTTTGCGCTTTTCCAGAAAATCGTAAAAACGTCCGCTGCAAACCACATCGCATAAAACGCCCTCAACCTTTGCGCGTTGTGAGATCGTCATCTTGGTTTGCGCAATGGCACGCTTGCCTTTGATATCGATGCTCATGCCGCCGAGCATATGCATGATGCGCACGCCGCGGTCGTAGCCTTCCTGGCTGACGCGAATGAATTCTTCATAGGAGCCCTGAAACCAGGTCGCCCACATCTGGCCGTCCTTGTGCCAAACTGTGCGAAAGCGATCCCACATGCGAGCGTCGCGCCAAAGCGCCCAGTTTTCGATCAGGTCCCGGATCGCCAGACGGTCGGCAGTATCGCGCGGCATGAAGTTTCCTCCCCTCGCGCTCGCTTGTCGCGAGCTTCGTCCCGATGCAAGACTGTACGAAGAGATGAGCGGCCGCTACAAGGCCATCACGCCTTAGCCGGGAGAAACGCATGCCGAGACTTGCTGGGAAAACCGCAATTGTCACTGGCGGGGCAAAGGGCATTGGCCGACACTATTCGCAAGCGCTCGCTGCCGAGGGCGCGCGAGTCATGATTGCGGACATCGCTGACGGCCGCGAGCTCGCGGAGGAAATTGCCGGCCGCCATGGCGCGAATTCGGTCGCCAGCGTGACATTCGACATCGGCGATGAGAATGCGGTGAAGGCTCTGGTTGCGGAAACTATCAAGCAGTTCGGTCAGATCGACGTGCTGGTGAACAACGCTGCGCTTTATTCCGTGCTCAAACCGAGAGCCTTCAACGAGTGGGATCCGGAACTGTGGGATCGCGTGATGGCGATCAACGTGCGCGGGACGTACCTCATGGTTCGCCACGTCGCGCCGCATATGATCGAGCAGCGCAGTGGCAAGATCATCAACATCGGCTCCGGCACACCATATAAAGGCGTGCCGCGCATGTTGCCTTACGTAGTGTCGAAGGGTGCGATCCTTGCCTTCACCCGCGCGTTGTCTCGCGAGCTTGGCGAATACGGCATCGCGGTCAATTCTCTTTCGCCCGGCTTCATCCTGAGCGATACCGGACTCGAAAATAAAGGACACGTTGAGGAAGAGCGCATTCCGGTGCGCAACAGCCGCGCCTTTAAACGCGACGCCTATCCTGAAGATTTGCTTGGGGCGCTCGTCTTCCTGGCGTCCAGCGATAGCGATTTCGTCACCGGCCAATCGCTCGTGGTGGACGGCGGCTCGGTCAATAACTAGCTATCTGCAATGCGGTACGGGTGGTTCCAGCCCGGTCCGATCTGCGCTATAAAGTTGCAAAACCAACCATCGAGCTTCCGAGGAGCACGCCCATGGCGGTCGCAACCGCAACCGAGCAACCTGGTTCCAAGCACAATGTGCAGGGGGCACGGCAAGCCTACTACGACAAGATTTCCAAATTTCATATGGCGCCCCTTTGGGAGGTGCTGAAGGATCTGGTGACGAAGGAGCCGAAGACCAGCCTTCAACCAGCGGTCTGGAAGTTCGGCGAAGTCAAACGGCTCATGCTGGAAGCGGGCGACGTGATCAGTGCCGAAGAGGCGGAACGCCGCGTCCTGGTGCTGGAAAATCCCGGCATGCCAGGCAAAGCGCGGATTACGAACTCTCTATTCGCCGGCATTCAGTTGATCCTGCCCGGCGAAATCGCCGATGCGCATCAACACGTTTCCTCTGCCATTCGTTTCGTGCTGGAAGGCGAGGGTGCCTATACGGCAGTCGAAGGTGAGAAGACGCAGATGAATCACGGTGACTTCATCATCACCGCCAACTGGGCGCCGCACGATCACGGCAATCCGGGCAAGCAGCCGGTAATGTGGCTCGACGTGCTCGACATGCCAACGGTAAATCATTTCGAAGCATCGTTCGCCACCCACTTCGACGAGAAGATGCAAAAGACTAATCATGCCGACGGCGACTCTTTCGATCGCTATGCCTCCGGCGTTTTGCCCGATGGCGCACCCGCACATCTTAACCGCAGTCCGGTGATCAACTATCCTTACGCAAAGATGCGGCCGATCTTGCAGCGCTTGAAAGACACAGGCGACATCGACAAACGGCATGGCGCGCGCGTGCGTTACGCCAATCCGATCAATGGCGGACCGGTGCTCCCGACGATGGGCGCCAATCTCACGTTGCTGCCGAAAGGCTTCAAAGGCGAGTCGTATCGCTCGACCGACGCGACTATTTTTGCGGTCGCCGAAGGCCGCGGCACCACCGTCATCGACGGCAAGTCCTTCGAATGGGGCGTCAACGATGTGTTCGTGGTGCCACCATGGAAGCGCTACGCGCACACGACGAACGAGGACGCTGTGCTATTCTCTATCTCCGACCGCCCGGCGCAGGAAGCGCTCGGACTCTGGCGGGAAGGGAACTAGCCGCAAACGCAAACGTCGCGACGTCATGCCCGGCCTAGTGCCGGGCATACACGTCTTGGGAGGTCTTGGGAGGTGCCAATGCAGTTAGAACAGTTGAGCGCCGGACGGGGCACGCTTACCGCGGTGCGCACTGGCGAAGGTTCTGATCTGGTCCTGCTGCATTCGCTGCTCGCTGATCGTTTTGCCTTCGATCCCGTGCTTTCGGCGCTGGCTGCCAAGCATCGGGTCACGTTGATCAATCTGCCCGGATTTCACGGTTCGCAGCCGCCGTTGCTGGCGCTGATGGATGCTTATATCGCGACCATCGAAGACGGTTTCGAAGAATTCGGTATCCACAACGACGCGATACTTATGGGGAACGGATTCGGCGGCACCGTCGCGCTTGCGTTTGCGCTCGCGCATCCGGAGCGCATATCAAAGCTCGTGCTCAGCGATGCGGCGGCGGGTTTCCCGCCTGAGGGACGCGAGGCATTTGCGGTGATGGCGCAGAAGGTCGCCGACGGCGGGCTCGGAAGCATCGCCGAGATCGCCGCCAAACGTGTGTTTTCGCCGGGCTATCTTGCGGCACATCCGGAAAAAATCGACGAGCGCAAAAAAGTTTTGCTCGCCATCGATCCGAAGGCGTTTCAGGCAGCTTGCAAAATTTTGCAGGAAACCGATCTGGTGCCGCTGCTGCATCACCTGAAAGTCCCGACACTGGTTGTCTGCGGCCAGTACGACCAGGCGACGCCGCCTGCGCTTAACAAACAGATCGCGGATAAGGTTGCCGGAGCCAAATACATCGAGCTGCCGGGCTGCGGCCATTGCCCGCCTTTGGAACAATCGGATCAGTTCCTTGCCGCCATCAAGGATTTCGTCGGGCTCTAGCATCACGCCGGCTCATTCCCGCGAAAGCGAGCGGAGAAATGAGCGTCTCACTCCTTCCGATCAAACCGGCGGATCTCGACTTTTCCCCAAACACCGTTCCGGTGAAATGGATCCGCGCGGTTGAATTTCTCTGCCGCGGCGCGATCGTGCGCTTCCAAAACCATCAGACTGCCAATCGCGCTGCCGCCATCGTCCGACACCAGCGGGCCGCCGACGGTGATCGTAACGCCGAAATCTTTAGCGCTTTTTAGATGTGCGACATGCGCAGCGTGTACAGCTTTACGCTTGTCGACCGTGTCAGGATTATCGAGCGTGAAAACTGAAAACAGCATGGCCTGCCTCCCTAATCGAGCGCCTTGAGCACGGCGTTGGCGATCGCTTTTGTGCCGTCCTTGCCGCCATATTCCATCGGCTTGATGCCACCGGCATAGGCTTTGTCGACTGCGCGATCGATCCGCTGCGCTGCGTCTGCGGCCGGCTGATGATCGTGCTTGTCTGCGAGCCAGTCGAGCATCATCGCAGCCGACAAAATCATTGCGGTCGGATTGGCTTTGCCTTGGCCCATGATGTCTGGCGCCGTGCCGTGGCATGGCTGAAACACCGCGTGCTTGTCGCCGATATCCGCCGATGGCGCGATGCCAAGGCCGCCGATCAACCCGGCGGCAAGATCGGACAGAATGTCTCCGAAGATATTTTCCATCACCATCACGTCAAAATCCCACGGCCGCCGCACCATGAGCGCCGCGCACGCGTCGACATAGACATGGTCGGTCTTTACCCCAGGGAAATTCCTGGCGCGCTCGTCGAAGATCGAGCGGAAATAGGCGTATGCTTTGAAAGCATTGGCTTTATCGACACAGGTCAGGAGCCCAGGTTTTCCGCGCTTTTTGCGGCGTTCGGCGAGCCGCAAAGAAAAGTCGAAAAGGCGTTGCGACGTCTTGCGCGTGATCACCAGCGTTTCGCGTGCTTCGTCATGCGTGACCACGCCTTTGCCCATCGATGCGAACAGGCCTTCGGTTGACTCACGGATCAGGATGAAATCGATACCGCGTTCCGCCGCGCCGACAATCGGGCTTTGGATTCCGGGAATAAGCCGCGCCGGCCGCACGCCGGCGTAGAGGTCGAAGATGAAGCGCAACTCCACCTGCGGCATGATCTCTGTGTTGTCGGGATAGCGCACACTCGGCAGACCACAGGCGCCGAGCAAAATTGCATCTGCCTCCTCGCACAACTTGATGGTCGACTCCGGCATCGACTTGCCGGTTTCTTTGTAGTGGCCGGCGCCTGCCGCACCTTTGGTAAAGCGGAATTTCAAGCTTGGCGTGTCCGCCTCGATCCGCCGCAGAATGTCGAGAGTCGGGGCCATCACCTCCGGCCCGATGCCGTCACCTGATAGGACTGCAATATGGAATGCGCTGTTGGCGGACATCAGTTTTCCGGGGTGGTGTTACTCGGCTCGCGAGGCTAATGAATACGTCCGTGCGTCCGCGCGCAAGTGAGCATTGAGGGGTCTATGCCACGGTTTGCTGCCAATCTTGGTTATCTTTTCACCGAGCGGCCGTTGCTCGAGAGGATCGATGCGGCGGCAGCCGCGGGTTTCAAAGCCATCGAGCTGCAATTTCCCTATGACGTCCCGGCGACGGCGGTAAGGGCGGCGATTGAAAAGAATAGTCTCACGATCCTTGGCCTCAACACACCGCCAGGCGGCCGTGAGGGCGAGTTTGGCCTTGCTGCTGTGCCGGGACGCGAGAAGGACTGGCAGGTGCTGTTTACGCGTGCGCTCGATTATGCGAACGCGATTGGCGCCAGCGCGATCCATTGCCTTGCCGGCAAAGTCGCGCCCGAACAACGCCCGGCGGCGGACCGTGTCTTCATTGACAATCTGGCGCGTGCTGCCGATCTGGCGGCGGCGACGAAGGTCACGTTGCTGATCGAGCCGATCAACGGGCGCGACCGTCCCAATTATTTCCTCAATCACGTCGAACACGCAGCCGACATCATCGTCAAAGTTGCCAAGCCGAATATTCGCGTACAATTTGATTTTTATCATGTGCAGATCGTTGGCGGCGATTTGATCCATCGTCTCGAAAAATTTCTGCCTGTCGTCGGCCATCTGCAATGCGCGGCGGTGCCAACGCGGCACGAGCCTGACGAAGGCGAAATCAATTACCCGGCGGTGTTCGAGGCGGTGGACAAGCTCGGCTACCAGGGCTGGATTGGCGCCGAATATCGGCCGCGGGCGCGCACTGAGGAGGGCTTGGGCTGGGCGCGCAAATATGGCGTGGTTCCCGCCCATTAACCGGCGCTTATCCATCAAACTTCTTGAAAACTAACACTTTCCGGCTTTGCGCTTCGTGCCGCCGTTGCTAGATTGCCGGCATGTGGGAAAACAAAAAGCCAGAAACGGAAGGTGCGGAAACACAGCACCCGCTCATAGACGCCGTGCGCGAAGCCCGCATCGAGGCGGCCGAGCGCTCCGGAGTTGTGGTCGATTTGCGCGACGCCGCTGTGGCCCGTCTTGAGCTTCTCAATGAAGCGCTCGACCCTCTGTTTAACGAAATTCCTAACGACGTCGAACTGTTCGACCGCGGCGTGAGCAAGGGCGACATTCCAAGGTTATGGATCGACGTCGTTACGCATGTCGAGATGGGCCGCGACAAGCGGCAATACCGTTTCGTGCAGGACACGCGCTATGGACGCGCAGTGCTCGCAGAAACATACGAAGCGTCCGCGCTGGTGGAAGCAATCACGCGTTATGTCGCGCGCAGGCTGGTCGAACGCGAACGCGCACTAACCGACGACGCCGGCGGCGGCGTGGCGCAGACGGTATTGCGGCATGGCCGGCATCACCGGCGCTGGCGCACGGTCCGCACTTTCTTGCTCGGGCTGGTCATTGGCGTGGTCGGGCTATTTGCGCTGGCCTTGCTCAGCAACCCACACCCCTAGCCGAGCAGCATTAAGCGCTTTTGCTGAATAACCTCGCCGGACGGAGCAAGGCCGCGCGATATCAACTCGCATTGCCATGCACCGCGCGAGCCTTCGATCCTGTAGAGGTTGTAGCCAGCGGCATCCTTGTCGAGCGCGGGCGCGGCTGAAGCCGATGGCACCCCTACCGCAGGAATGCGCGTGCCGTTTGGCCCTTGCAACCAATTGATCATGTGAACGTGGTCGTGTCCGTGAAGCAACAAATCGGCGCCGTGCGCGGCGATCACGCGCTTGAATATCGGGGCGTCGAGGAGACGCTTGTGACGCCCCGTTTCGCTCACCGGCGGATGATGAATCAATATCACCCGAAACAGACCTTCGTCTTTGAGTTTGTTGAGTGTCGCCGCCAATTCGGCGAGTTGTTTTGTTCCGAGCCAGCCGGTTGCGAGGAAAGGCGCGGTTGGCACACCGGTTGAAAGTCCGATCAGCGCAATACTGCCGCGCCGTCGCACGAAGGGGAATCCGCCGACACCCTCATCGTCACACATATTGGCGCCCCATTGGCGGGCAGCGAAGACGGCCGCTTCGCGCACATAGATGTCATGATTGCCGGGCACGAAGGTGACGTCGTGCGTGGGGTTCAGGCCCTCCAGCCAATCACGCCCGCGCGAAAATTCCGCCGCCAGTGCGATATTTGCGATGTCTCCGGTGACCGCAATGTGGTCGGGCGCTTGCGCCTTGATATCGGAAACGATCGCGGCCAACGCGGCAGGATCGTGGATGAAACGCCGCTTTTGCTGCCAGTTGACGTAACCGGTCACGCGTTTTCCGACGAGGTCGCTCCAGCGCGGTGGGGGCAGTGGTGCGAGATGCGGATCCGAAAGATGGGCGAGTGCGAACATCAGAGCGGGAGTAACCCGCTACGAACTGCCGATCAATATGCCGGCGATAAAAACCAATGTGCCGCCTACCACAACCTGGAACGCAGCCCGAAGAAACGGCGTGTCCATGAAGCGCATGCGTATCCACGATATCACCGCGAGCTCGATGGCCACGACGATGATTGAAACGACCGTCGCGGTCAGAAAGTGCGGGATCAAATAGGGTAACGTATGGCCAAGCCCGCCAATTGCAGTCATCAGGCCGCACACCGGGCCACGAATCCATGGTGTGCCACGGCCGGTGAGTGCCCCATCGTCTGACAGACCCTCGGCAAATGCCATAGAAATGCCGGCGCCGACCGAAGCCGCCATGCCGACCAGAAATGTCTGCCAGGTGTTGTGTGTAGCAAATGCGGCGGCGAAGAGTGGCGCAAGGGTCGACACCGAGCCGTCCATCAGCCCCGCAAGCCCGGGCTGCACATATTGCAGCATGAAAATGCGGTGGGAGGCTTCGTCTTCTGCGGTGCGCGCGCTGTCTGTCAGAATCTGCTCAGTCAGTTTGTGGGCGAGGCTTTCGTGGCCGGCCTCGGCTTCCGCCAAGTCGAGCAGAAGCTGCCGCACAGAAACATCTCGCGCACCATCAGCCGCCTTGCGATAAAAACGCTGCGCCTCGTCTTCCATTTTTTCGGCGAATTTGCGTGCGTCGCCAAGAACAAGTGGACGCATCAGCCAGAGTGACGACTTGGGCGGGATGAAATCACGGACGTCGTGACGACGGATCAGCGGCAGATATTCGCCGAATTTTTTTCGGTACAGATCAAACAGCATCGTGCGGTGATGCACTTCTTCCTCCGCCATCTCATCGAACACTTTCGCAGAAGCTGGATATTGTTCGCGCAGGCCTTCGGCAAAGCCACGATAAATGCGGCTATCTTCCTCTTCATTGGTGATGGCCAGCGCCAGCACCTCCTGCTCGGTGAGGTCGACAAAACGTTTCACTGATGATCCTTTCGTTTGGTCACCTATTTATATTAGAAGTATTCTAAACTGAGAACAGGCCCGTTTGACAGTTGTCCTCAAGGCTTTCGATAAAGCGTCACCGCGTCGGAATATGAGTATTCGTCCCCATGCGCCTGCAACGCCTATGCCGCACGCTCGAACCGGCCATCCGCCGCGTGCTGCACTTTTACTGGCGCTTCTCGCGCGGGACGACGCTGGGCGCCCGCGCCATGGTCATCGACGGCACTGGCCGCATTTTCCTGGTCAAACACTCATACGTTGATGGTTGGCATTTGCCGGGCGGCGGCGTTGAAACAGGCGAGACGCTTCTCGAAGCCCTGATGCGTGAGCTGGCCGAAGAAGGCAACATTCAGATCGCTACCGTGCCGCAGCTGTATGGCGTTTATTTTAACCGGCGGACGTCGCCGCGCGATCACGTTGCGTTGTATATCGTCCGGGACTTTCGGCAGGACGGCAATCCGCAGCCCAATTATGAAATTGTCGCACACGGATTCTTCGCGCCGAATGCGTTGCCAGACGACACCAGCCGCGCCACACGCGCTCGCATCTCAGAGGTCATAAGTGGCGCGACAATCAGCGAATTGTGGTGAGCTTTATCCGAACCGCGCACGGTCATGCGGCGCAGAGAAATCGAGCTGTGGTCCAACTGGAACGATGCCGGTCGGATTCACTTGCCGCTGGCTTCCGTAGTAGTGCCGCTTGATTTGTTCAATGCTCACGGTCTCGGCCACGCCCGGTACCTGGTAGAGGTCGCGCAGATAATTCGAGAGATTCGGAAATTCGTAGATGTGACGCCAATTGCATTTGAAGTGAGAATAATAAACGGCATCGAAGCGGATGAGTGTGCAGAACAGTCGCCAGTCAGCTTCGGTGATGGTATTGCCGGCCAGATAGCGGTGCTGCGACAAGATCTGTTCGATCTCCTCAAGCGCATCGAAGACGTTGCGAAACGCGCTCTCATAAGCAGCTTGCGAACTCGCAAAGCCGGCGCGATAGACGCCGTTATTGATGTTCGGATAGATCAGATCGTTGAGGCGGTCGATCTCAGTGCGCAAGTTTTCAGGATAGTAGTTGGTGTGCACGTTGGTGAAGGCATCGAAGGCCAAATTGAGCATGCGAATAATTTCGGACGACTCGTTATTGACGATCGTTTTGCGTTTCTTGTCCCACAGTACCGGCACACTTACGCGTCCAGAATAGCGGGCGTCGGCGATCAGATAGATTTCCGAGAGCTTGCTCTTGCCGTTCACATCGTCGCCGCTGGAGCCCTCGGCCTTGTTGAAGGTCCAACCATCCTTGAGCATGTCCGGCGAGACGATCGACATCGAGACCACATTCTCGAGCGCCTTCAACTTGCGAAAAATGATCGTGCGGTGCGCCCACGGACAAGACAGCGATACATAGAGATGATAACGGCCAGCCTCAGCCGCAAAGCCGCCGTCGCCGGAAGGGCCGGGGCTGCCGTCGGACGTGACCCAATTGCGGAATCGCGTTGTTGGCCGAACAAAATGGCCGTCTTTGGTACGCGAAACATCGTCTTGCCACACGCCATCCACTAGAAGTCCCATGCCGCTCTCCTTAACCTCATCGGCCTTCATTTAGGCTGTTGGCGCGTCAAATGCCACGGCCGATGGACCGGAATCGGCCCAAATGCTAAGCGGCAGCGCCTGATACGGATATTTAAATGCCATGAGCGAGCTTGCGCTGACCATATTGCCGGAGACCGCAGCCGACGAACCGGCGATCGAGCGGCTGCACGAGCGCACGTTTGGCCCGGGGCGTTATGCGCGCACGGCGTTTCGTATCCGCGAGGGCAGGGTCCATGTGCTCGAACTGTCATTCACCGCACGCATCGGAACGCTGATGGTGGGTTCAGTGCGGCTGACGCCGATCTGCATCGGCGATACGCCCGCGCTGCTGCTGGGGCCGCTCACGGTCGAGCCCCCTTTCCGCTCGCACGGGGTTGGCACGGCGCTGGTCAAGCGCGCCTTGAAAGAAGCCGAAGCGGGCGCCCATAAATTGGTTGTGCTGGTCGGCGACGAGCCGATCTATGCCAAATCCGGGTTCAAACGAATTCCAAAAGGCCAGGTCAAGATGCCGGGACCGGTGGACCCTGCGCGACTTCTGATAGCCGAACTTTCAGCCGGAGCCTTCGCGGGGGTCGCGGGCATGATCCGGCCTGATTGGGAGACGGCCTAGCGGCCTTCTCGGGCCCAGGTGACCGCCAGCGAACCGACCAGCAGCAGTAGCCCTATCAGGCCGGCGAAGACAGGCAGCACACCGATCCCCCGCACGATACTGACGTCACGCATTTTCAGTCCGATCCAGTCATCGCCCTTGAAGGTGCTGCTGGTGCGAACCGGCACGATACGCGGGATCGTGATGTTGTGGTCATCTGCAAGTCGGCGGGCGTCTCCGCCGGTGGCGTTGCTCAGTGCGTGCAGGACGTCGGTGGTGGATGTCACCTCGGCGAATTCGCGTGGATTGGCAGGGCCGACATTCGCGAGCGCCGTAAGTTTTCCGTCCGTCGCACGCCAGAGTCCGAGCTCGTTCGCGGTGAGCGATGTGCGCCACAATCCCGGTTCGACAGTCTGGAGATCCAGAACGCGCGTTGCGCCGGTGGGTGAGGTCAGCGTGACCTGGTTGACCGTGTCGGCCATGGTCTGCCGTTGCACGGTGATGTCGCGGCCATGCACCACCAGCCGCAAGGCCTCTTCTTCGAGGTCGGGCTGTTTCATCAGCCAGTGCGACAGCCGCCGCAAAAGATCCAGATGCGGGCCGCCGCTTTCATATCCGCGCGCCCAGAGCCAGATGTGATCGGACAACAATAGCGCGACGCGGCCCTCGCCCTCGCGCGCAAGCACCAGAAGCGGTTTGCCGTCAGGGCCTTGCATCACGTTGGTGCCGGTGCTGCCCTTGATGTCGACCAGCCGGAACCAATTGCTCCAATGTGGTGGGTCGGTGTCCGAGCCTTCGAGATCGCGCGTCACCGGATGACGGTGGCCGGCTTCGGTGAGTTGCGGCTGAAAGCTACGCTCGGTGACATCACCCGTCGGCTCAGCTGGCAATATGCCGTCGAGCGGCGTGCGCCAGATGCTGGTGGTGCTCGCATAGTCTGGTCCCGCCGCTATCAGCACTGCGCCGCCATCGCGTACATATTTTGCGATGTTGTCGAAATAAATGAGCGGCAGCACGCCTTGCCGCGCGTAGCGATCGAAAATGATGAGTTGGAATTCGGCGATTTTTTGCTGAAACAGCTCGCGTGTTGGAAATGCGATCAGCGACAGCTCATTGATCGGCGTGCCGTCCTGTTTTTCCGGCGGGCGCAGAATCGTGAAATGCACCAGGTCGACCGAGGCATCGGATTTCAACAGATTGCGCCATGTGCGCTCGCCGGCATGCGGCTCGCCCGATACCAGCAGCACGCGCAATTTATCACGCACGCCGTCGATCGAGACGACTGCGCGGTTGTTCACCTGCGTTAGTTCGCCATTCAGCGGAGAGGCCTCGACCTCGACAATATTCGGCCCCGCATGCGGGATCGGCACATTGATCTTGGTCTCCGCGTGGACCGTGACCGTAATTTTTTCCAACACCTCACCATCGCGTCGAATGGTGACTTCAGCGGTGCCGGGATTGGCGCCCTGATCCTCGATGCGGAAGCCGACGGTCTGCGATTGTCCGACAATGCCAAACCGGGGCGTTTGCGTGAGCACGACGCGGCGATCGATCTCGTCTTTGTGGCCCGTGATCAGTGCATGTAACGGCGCTGCAAAACCGAGCGCGGATGCATCGGCCGGCACATCGTGCACACGGCCGTCGGTAATCAAAATGGCGCCTGCGACCCGGTCGGGCGGCACGTCGGCGAGGGTGGACGATAAGGCTGAAAACAGCTTGGTACCGTCGGTTTCGCCGTCGGCGGCGCCAGCCTCAGCGACCCGCACTTCAAGGCCCGGAATGCGTTTGAGCCGCTCGACCAGCGTGGTCCGTGCAGCCTCGGTTTGTTGATTGCGATCGCCGAAATCCTGGCTCGGGCTCTTGTCAACAATGACCGCAGCAACAGAAGGGATCGGGTCACGGTCCTCGCGCGTCAGCGAGGGGTTTGCGAGCGCAAGCACCATCAAACCCAGTGCGAGCGCGCGCAATGGCGCGCCGCGGCTGCGCGCGACGAGTAGCAATATGGAAATCAGCGCTGCGACGCCGAATGCGGCCCACACCACGTAGGAGGGCACCAAGGGAGCAAATGAGACGCCGAGGTTCACAAGCGATCTCCTACTGCCCCAGCCGTTCGAGCAGCGCCGGGATATGCACTTGATCGGCTTTATAGTTGCCGGTCAGCGCGTACATCACGATGTTGACGCCAGCGCGGAACGCAAATTCGCGCTGCCGCGCTTCACCAGGCACGAGCGGCAGCATGGGTTGGCCGTCCGGGCGCATCGCCCACGCCCCGGCAAGGTCATTCGAGGTGATCAGGATCGACGACACGCCATCGCCGGCACGCGCCGGGCGATTGGGCTCCTCATCTTCGTTTTCGGCCGGCAGTGCCTCGACCCAAAGTTGGCCGTTTGTGAAACGCCCCGGAAAGTCGCGCAGCAGGAAGAAGGTCTTGGTCAGCACATGGTCGTGCGGCACCGGCTCAAGCTCAGGAATATCGAGCGAGGACAAGATCGAGCGCAGCGCGACCATGCCCGGCCCGCGCATTTCTCCGCCGGGCCCTGGCGGTGCGTCGACTGCGTCGCGGGTATCGAACAAAACTGTGCCGCCACGTTTCATGTAGCTGTCGATTTTTTCGAGTGCAGCCTGCGATGGCTTCGGTGCGTTCGGCGACACCGGCCAATAAATCAGCGGAAAAAAAGCGAGCTCATCGCGCGCTGGATCGAGTCCGATCGGATCGCCGGCTTCGAGCGCCGTGCGCTGAGCAAGGAACAACGTGAGGCCCTGCAAGCCGGATTTGCTCACCTCGTCAACGCTCGAATCTCCGGTGATGATGTAAGCAAGGTGCGTTTGCAGCGTCGCCTTCATGGCGAAGTCTTCCTGCTGCGCAGTCAGCGGCGGCGTCTGCTGCTGCGGTGGTGCGGGCTGCGCCTGTGCCGGATCATGCAGGGCGAATGCACCAATCAGACCGGCCGCCAACAATGCCGCTGCCGCACGTCGGCGCGGACGCAAGCTGCCGATGCCGCCAGAGAGCGAAATCACAACGAGTGCGTCAAGCACGAGCAACGCGAGCGCAACAAGGAATATTGGTCCCCGCAGGTCGAGCGGTTCTCCGTGCCGGTAGGCATCGATGCGCGCGTTGAGCGGAGAGACATCGAGCAAAGCTGGGCGGTCGGCCGGCGCCAGCGTGTTGACCGCGACCAGGCCTTCGGGTGGTCCGTAAAAGCCCGGCGGGTGATCGAGGCTGGCGCGCCCGGTGAAATTGCTTGGAATGGGGCGTGCCGTCGGAGGTGGTGCCGAAAAAGCGCCGAATCCGTCGAGCACACGCGTCGGGGGGACAACTTGCGCTGCGCGGCCGCTGGCGTTCGCTGTCGCGACGTTCTCGCCTTCCGCCGTGGCGCTCGATCCTGCCAGTGCCACGAGGCGCCGGAGCATATCGACGAAGGTGCCCGATAGCGGCAGATCAGACCAACGGCTATCGGCGGTCACATGGAACAACACGAGGAGCCCTTTGCCCCGACGCTCGGCAGTGACGAGCGGTGTGCCGTCGGCCAGTGTTGCCCATGTGCGGTCGGTGAGCTGCGAGTCTGGCTCTGCCAGCACCTGACGGGTCACCGTCACATCATTGGGAACCGCCATGCCGTTGAATGGACCTTCGCGCGAGAAACCGGCGAGCTGCTGTGGCCTATCCCAGCTCAGACTACCGCCCAGGATGCGGCCCCCGCGACGCAGCTTTACCGGCACGAGGCTGTCATCAGCGCCGGCAAGATGGGGGCCTGCGAAGCGTACAAGCACACCGCCGTTGTCGATCCATTTGTTGAGGCGATCGACCGCTTCGGTGACATTGCCCACATCGGCGAGGATCAACATCGGCAAATGGCGGTCGAGGAAACGAGAAATCGCTTCCGTCGGCGCCAGGCCCTCAGAAAGGCTGACGTCGGCGAATGGATTGAGCGCACGAGAAAGATAGTATGTCGCACCGATCAGCGGCTGTGAGCGGTCGGCGGTCGACCCGGATACAACGCCGACGGTACGCCGCCGCCAACGCTTGTCGAGCAATTGCACAGCACCGGCCGAGCGTTCGCCGACGATCTCAAGCCGCGCGACGTCGTTGCGGATTTCCACGGGCAAATCGATAACAGCGTCGGTATCACCGCTGCCGGATCTGAAAGTGAAAGGGGCCTCCCCAAGCGAGAGACCTTTGAGATCAATGGCATTCACCAAACCGGTATCGCCTGGCGCGGTCTGCGCACGAAGCACTTTCACCGTGAGCGCGCCGGCTGCATTATCGGCGGCGGCGAGCGCATGCGGAACAGGAATGCCACCCTCGACAACGGTGAGGGGATGATTGCCGATGACTCGCTTCAGGCCCTCGACAAAAACGTTTCCCTTGCCGAGATCGACGCCGTCCGAGAGCCAGACGACCTCGATATCCGACGCGCTCGCAAGAAAGCGTTCGATCAGCGGCAGCGCATCAGTGCGGTCGATTCCATAAGGCTTCGGCGTGATTTGTTTGATCTGCACACGGGTCGCCCCGGCAAGTTGCAGGGAAATATCACGCGCCGTTTCCGACAGTGGAAGGACGGCGACGCCGCGATTGTCGGCCTCGGCACGAGCGATCATTTCGTCCGCGGTGCGCAGCCGCGCATCCCACGATGCAGCCGCGGGCCAGCCATCATCGAGCAAGATCAACAACGGAGCGGCTCTATTCGCCGTCGCGAGCGGAGGATTCCATAGCGGCCCGGCTGCAGCGACGATAACGAGAGTCGCCAAAGCCAGCCGTAGCAGCGTGAGCCACCACGGTGTCCGCGACGGCGTTTCCTCTTTCGGCGCGATTTCGAACAGGAGACGTGTCGGCGGGAAATCGATGCGGCGCGGGCGCGGTGGCACCAGGCGCAAAAGCCACCACAGGACCGGCAAGCTCAGCAGGCCGAGCAGTACCAGCGGCTGCGCAAAACCGAGCGGTAGGGAACCGATCATGCGGCGCTTGCCGGGTTCGCCGGTGCATGCCGGCTGTTGATGACAACAGGCTGTGCGTTGTCACCCATGCGCGAGTGCAGCACCAGCAAGAGCTCGCTCGCCGGCCGATCGGTGCGATGGATAGCGAAGGTCCAGCCACGCAAATCGGTCTCGGCGCGAATTGCGGCGCGGTGTCGCGTGACGATGCCCTGATAGTCGTTACGCCAGGTCTCGGCCCGCCCCGCCGTGACACTGCCGGCCCCCTCCGGCTCGATGAATTCGACGCGGCCCGAATAAGGGAAGCTCTCTTCGGCCGGGTCGACGATCTGGACCACGTGGCCATGGGCGCCGGTCGCGGAAAGCTGGGCGATCGTTTGTTCGATGTCGCTAATCGGGGCCCACAGGTCAGCCAACACCACGACCTCGGATAAGGGAGAAGGGGCAAACGACGGCGGCAGGCTGGCGCGCTCTGTCGGGTCGTGCAGGATCGCTTCCGCGATCTTCTCGATCACGTTACGGCTGGCGGTCGGACGCAAAATGCCCGGGATACCGACCCGCTCGCCGCCCTGCACCAGCACTTCGGCCAGGGCGAAAGCAACGACTAGCGCGCGCTCCAACTTGCTGTCGCTACTCAAAGCCGACGCGAAAGCCATTGACGGCGAGCGGTCTGGCCAAATCCAAACCGTGTGCGAGGCTTCCCATTCCCGCTCGCGCACATACAGATGATCGTCGCGTGCGGAACGTCGCCAGTCGACATTCTGCGCAGGCTCGCCCGATACGAAGCGACGATATTGCCAGAAGTTCTCACCCGGTCCGGCCCGACGCCGACCATGAAGACCATGAATAACGGTCGATGCGACGCGTCGCGCCTCAAGAATGAGTCGCGGCATGGTGTCCGCGAGCTTGCGGGCGCCAACTGTCGCTTGCCGTACCGTATTGGTCTCGATGTCGTTCGGCTTAACCTCCGCCATCGCGGCTATCCGATCCGCGCTTTGAGCCGCCGGATCACGTTGGGGATGGTTTCGCCTTCGGCGCGCGCGGCGAAGGTCAGGGCCATACGGTGCTTGAGCACGGGTTCAGCCAGTTCGAGCACATCGTCGACCGAAGGTGCGAAGCGGCCATCCAGTAGCGCGCGCGCGCGGACCGCAAGCATCAGCGCCTGACTGGCGCGGGGCCCGGGTCCCCACGAAATCAATTTTCCAAGATCGCCGGCGTCGGGGCCGGGGCGCGCCGACCGCACCAGTGCCAGGATCGCCTCGACGACCGACTCACCCACCGGCAGCCGGCGAACGAGACGTTGTGCCGACAGAAGGTCTTCCGCTGTCATCGCAGCCTTGGCTCGGGTCTCTTCCGCGCCGGTCGTGTCGAACAGAATTTTGCGCTCGGCCTCCAGGTCAGGATAGTCGACGTCGACTTCCATCAGAAACCGGTCGAGCTGCGCCTCTGGCAACGGATAGCTGCCTTCCTGTTCGAGCGGATTTTGTGTCGCCAGCACAAGGAACGGCTTGGGCAGGTCGTGACGCGCGCCGGCGACCGTGACGTGCTGCTCCTGCATGGCTTGCAGCAGAGCCGATTGGGTACGCGGTGACGCACGGTTGATTTCGTCCGCCATCAGCAATTGGGCGAACACCGGACCGGCGATGAAACGGAAGCTGCGCTTTCCGCCCGGGCTTTCTTCCAGCACCTCGGTGCCGAGGATGTCGGACGGCATCAGGTCAGGGGTGAATTGCACGCGGCGGGCATCGAGACCCAGGGCGGTACCCATGGTGTCGACCAATTTGGTTTTGGCCAGGCCGGGCACGCCGACCAAAAGCGCATGGCCTCCCGAAAGCACGGTGACCAGTGCCCGCTCGACCACAACATCCTGGCCAAAGATAACCGAGCTGATAGCGGCTTTGGCGGCGCGTACGTGCGCGGCTGTGGATTCTGCTGCACGCACGATCATGTCTTCCAGTTTTTCGAGGCTCTCGCCGCTAGCCTTCACCATGGTGCCGGTTCCTTTCATCGCCCGAGTGGAGCCTCGCTGGGCGGTATGCAACAAACACACCAGCGTCTATTTCGATGCGCTATTCGGGCCGAATCTGCCTCATTCTGTAACCAAGCTTACGCTATCTTCTGTTCGCCGGTCGGTTGAATCACGAAGATGCGAACAGGCCCGCAGCGTCCCGATTATCGAAGGAAAACAATGGCGAAGGCAGGGCAAGGTGGGTTGGAAGCGCTGACGGCATCGCTGCCGCGCGAAAACAAGGGCCTCCCGCCCGTGGAGCGCTGGAATCCGCCTTTTTGTGGCG
Organism: Pseudolabrys sp.; assembly: GCA_049674125.1. Classification (GTDB taxonomy): domain Bacteria; phylum Pseudomonadota; class Alphaproteobacteria; order Rhizobiales; family Xanthobacteraceae; genus Pseudolabrys. Next base: position 26,921 of record JBATYN010000531.1, read on the forward strand.
ATATCGACATGCGGATCGCGCCGGATGGGACGTGGTTTTACCAAAAGACCCCGATCGGACGGCCTGCTTTGGTCAAATTGTTTGCATCTGTCCTTAAACGGGAAGACGACAAGTACTTCCTAGTCACACCTGTGGAGAAGGTTGGCATTGTCGTCGAAGACGCGCCGTTTCTCGCCGTGGAAATGAACACCGCGACCGGCGACCTTTCGCCCATTCTTCAGTTTCGAACCAACGTCGATGATTGGATTGCCGCAGGGCCTGGGCACGCTTTGCGCTTCGAGCAGCAACTCGCGAATGGCGGCCTGAAACCCTACTTGCATGTCCGGCGTGACTTGTGGGCCAAGGTTACGCGCGCGCTGTTCTACGATCTTGTCGCCTTGGGCGAAGAACGCGATGTTGATGGTAAGGCGATGTTCGGTGTTGCGTCTGGTGGCGAGTTTTTCGCCATGGCTGAAGCAAGTGCCGTGCGGGAGTTCGCTTGATGCAGGAGGCGGTGGCGAGCACGCTGACGGCGGCAGAATTTTTCAAACGGGTCCATCAGCGTCTGACCCTTGACGTACCGCCGGGCCTGACCGATCCGACCGTGACGCCCACGCGGGGCGACCACGATGCCGATCCGGTGATGCGCAAGATTGCGGAAGTCCGGCCGATCCGACCGGCGGCAGTCTTGGTGCCGGTCGTGGACCACCCCGAGCCGACAGTGCTGCTCACGCAGCGTGCCCAGCATTTGCCCGACCATCCCGGCCAGATTTCGTTTCCTGGCGGCAAGATCGAAAAAGCCGATGCAGACCCGTGCGCGTCGGCCCTGCGCGAGACAAAGGAGGAGATCGGCCTCGATCGCGCGAGCATCGAGCCGCTTGGTTATCTCGATCTTTACATGACGACGCTCGGCTATCGCATTGTCCCGGTGATCGGGCGCGTGGAGCCTGGCTTTACGCTTAAGCTCAACACCAGCGAGGTCGACAATACCTTCGAGGTGCCGCTCGCCTTCCTGATGGATCAAACCAATGTGCAGCGTCATTCGCGTAATTGGCAGGGCATGACGCGGCACTACTATGCGATCACCTTCGGTGAGCGCTACATTTGGGGCGTGACGGCTGGTATCCTGCGGAATCTCTACGATCGGATTTATCGATGATCCGCCCGGTGTTCACCGAGATCGTCCTGTTCCTGACGCCGTTCGTGCTCTACGCGGTGTTTTTGTGGACGACGAAAGCGGGGGTCATGGATTTCAATTCCTGGCCCGTCGCGCGCGTGGCAACTCTGGCCATTGCCGCACTGGCGCTGGTGGTCGGCAGCTTTATCTTTTTCGCGCATTTTTCCGGCGCGCCGCCCGGCTCGACTTACGTGCCGGCGCATATCGAGGACGGCAAATTTGTGCCGGGGACCACGAAGTAATGGCATCGCAAGCCGGCCGCACCGATCGAAAGCTGGGTGATGCCGCATGGTTCACCACGGGGGCACTTCCGCGGTTGCTTGGCGTACTCGATAGCGAGGGCGAAGAGGCGCGCGTCGTCGGCGGCGCGGTGCGTAATGCACTGCTCGGCATGCCGATCGCGGAAGTTGACGTCGCGACCACGGCGGTGCCCGAGGAGGTCGTGAAGCGTGTTACCGCCGCCGGCTTCAAGCCGGTCCCGACCGGGATTGAGCATGGCACGGTAACCGTCGTTATCGATAAGCAGCCGTTCGAGGTGACGACGCTGCGAAAGGATGTCGAAACCTATGGCCGTCACGCCAAGGTCGAGTTTGGCCGCGACTGGAAAGCCGATGCCGAGAGGCGCGATTTTACGATCAATGCACTTTCAGCGACGCGTGACGGCACGATTTACGACTATGCCAGCGGGCTCGAGGATTTAAGCCAGCGGCGGGTGCGGTTCATCGGCGATCCGGCCAAACGCATCGCCGAGGACTATCTGCGCATCCTGCGATTCTTCCGCTTCCATGCCGCCTACGGCACCAGCGATCACCCGGACGCGGCCGGCCTTGCCGCCTGCATTGCCGGCCGTGACGGGCTCGACCAACTGTCGCGCGAGCGCCTGCGCATGGAAATCATGAAACTCGTCGTTGCGCCGCATGCGGTGCCGACGCTGATTTCCATGACCGACGCCGGGTTGTTGCTGCGCGTGCTCGGAGGGGTGAGTTACCTGGCAAGCTTCGAGAACATGGCCAAGGTGGAAGCGGCAATTGGAATGGAGCCGAACGCGGTGCGCCGGCTAGGTGCACTCGCAGTCTCTATCCCGGAGGACGCGGAGCGGTTGTGGCAAAAGCTGCGGCTCGCCAACAGCGAGCGCGATCGTCTGGCTTCTATGGGGGAGAGCTGGGGCCGCATTTCGCCGATGTACGGAGAGAAGGCCGCGAAGGCGCTGCTCTATCGCCTTCGGCCGCAGCAATTCACCGACCGTGTGCTGCTCGGTTGGGCACGGTCGCAGGCCACTGCGCACGAC
>JBATYN010000532.1:0-2608 GCA_049674125.1 Pseudolabrys sp.
CTCTTGACGCCCGCAATTCGATCGTGTCCTCCGTTACGATCAAAAACGGGAAGTTCGCGGTGGTCGGCGACGAGGGGCAGTCCGATGGCGGCCCCTGTATGAGTGTGATCAATCTCGGTGGCCGCACGGCCGTTCCGGGGCTTGTCGACAACCACAATCACTTCCTGCTCCTCGGTTTGCGTCCGGGCCACGACACACGGCTCGAGACCGCGACCTCGATCGCTGATGTGCAGGCGGCGATCCGCGCGCGGACCAGAACCGTGCCGGCTGGTGCGTTCATCACCGCCATGGGCGGCTGGACGCAGGCACAGTTCGCTGAAAACCGCCTGCCGACGCTTGCCGAATTGGATTCCGCCGCGCCCAACAATCCGGTGCTCATGTACAATTCGTTCACCGGGCCGGCGGTGACCAATACGCTGGGAAAGGCCTTCTTCACCGGCAAAGGCGTCGCGGTGGACGCGGGCGGCAATATCGCCGCGAATGCGCCCTCGCTCGCTGCGTTGAACGCCCTACGTGCGATTCAGACTTTTGACGACAAAAAGCAGGGAACGCTCGACGCGATGGCCTATTCGGCCAGCGTCGGCGTGACTACCAATGTCGACATGGGCGGCTTCGTCATTCCGGGAACGCCCAACGTCCAGGATTCCGTCCTCTTCGACTCCTTGGCGAGTTGGGACCCCTTCACCGCCTACGACCCGCTTCTCGCGCTCTATGATGAAGGTAAGGTGTCGGTACGCGTGCGCATCTACTTCCTCAGCCTGGACAAAAATGCGGACGTTCCGCTAACCACCCAGCGAGCGCTCAACGCGTTCAGCAATTTCGGTGACGGCATGATCCGCAGTTCGGGGATCGGCGAGTTCGTCACGAATTGGCCGCAGCTGTTCGGTGGAAATGCGGACAACTTCATCACGGCGTTGACCATCGTTGCACAGCGCGGCTGGGCTTTTCAGCAGCACAGCCTATCGCTGACGGAAGACATATTCACCACCGGCACGTTCGAGATGGTCAATAAGACGATCCCGATCGCCGACCTGCGTTGGTCGGTCGCCCACGTGCCGGGCATCGACCAATCAACGATCAATCGTTTGAAAGCGATCGGCGCTGGCGTTGCCGTCCATCCATTCCGCTATTTGAGCGGCGGAACAGCTGGCGGTCCGCCGCTACGCATGATCCTCGACAGCGGGATTCATGTTGGGGCCGGTTCGGATTCGGCACAAATCTCCACGTTGGATCCGTGGAACATGATCTATTACATGGTCACGGGTAAAAACACTGCAGGAAAATTGGTCAACGGCGGTCAGCAGATCACCCGTGAAGAGGCCATCCGCCTGTATACCGTCAACAACGGCTGGTTCCTCAAGGAGGAGGCCAATCTAGGGTCCATCGAAGAAGGCAAGTTCGGCGACGTCGTCGTATTGAGCGATGACTATTTCAATGTCTTGCGGGTTCCCGATGAGTCAATCAGGAAGCTGCACTCCGTACTGACGGTGGTCAACGGAAAGGTGGTCTATAACTTGCTGGGTCGGTAATTTGCCCGCCCGCGGCGAAAACCGACGCCGCGAACATCAATGACGTCTCCCCTGCGCAGTTCGGAGGGGAGACGTTTTTTTAGAAAAGCAACACGGGTGTGGACCTCGGAGAGGCGTTCTGTGCCAAACGGTTGGATGTGTAGGTGATGCTACCTTTGTGCTGCCATTCCGGTTATGTTGCGGCACTATGTGTGCACTAGTCCGGAACTTATCTGCCGGTCTGTATTGTGTCGTCGTTTGCGTGATGCCAGCGTATGCGCACCCGCACGTTTGGATCACCATGCACACTGAACTGATCTACGCACCGGACGGCCGTATTACAGGCGTGCGCCACGCCTGGGCCTTCGATGACATGTTCTCCGCTTTCGCAACGCAAGGGCTTGAAAGTAAGGAGAAGGGCAAGTTCACCCGTGAGGAGCTGGCATCCCTTGCCAAGGGTAACGTCGAGTCGTTCAAAGAATTCGATTATTTCACCTATGCCACCGCCGACGGAAAAAAGGTGCCGTTTAGCGATCCGTTGTCCGACTACTGGCTCGATTTTACGGATTCCATTCTCACAATACATTTCACGTTGCCATTTAAGACGCCCGTGCAGGCAAAGGAACTGAAGCTCGAAGTCTATGACCCGACCATCTTTATTAGTTTCGAGTTCGCCAAACAAACCCCTGTCGAATTTGTCGGCGCGCCGCAATGCAAATTGGATATTGTGTTGCCACGGGAGATGACTTCTACCGAAAGAGTAGCGTTAAGTCAGATTGCCGCCGATATACCCAACACTACAATGGCTTGGGGGGCGCAATTCGCTAACAAAATTCTCGTGCGTTGTCCTTGAGCGAAATTATTTCTTGCTGCGTTTACAACGACTTCTCGCCACTCGACGGGCAGCGACGCACTAGACATGAAAGCGGCCAACACAACCTCGTCCCATTACAACATTGGATTTTATCTCTGGGCGGCAGGTGGCTAATTATTCGCATTCCAGCCATCTTCTACCACCGCTTCGAATGTCCGCTACTGGCACAAAGCCGACATTGGCTTGTGCGCCGCACATGTCTGCTTTTGACCCAAAGCGGACATAG
>JBATYN010000533.1:0-2067 GCA_049674125.1 Pseudolabrys sp.
GGCGTGCCGGCCGCCGATCTCTTTTTCGGGATCCAGGTGCGGACCCCGGAAGAAATGTATTGGCTTATTGCAGTCCTGTTTTTTGTCGGATTCCTGCTGGCGCGCCGTATCGTTAACTCCTCGTTTGGTGCCGTTCTGGTTGCTATCCGTGACAATGTTGACCGCGTCGGCGTGCTCGGTCACGACGTCCAGAAATACAAACTCACCGCTTTTGTGATCGCGGCAGCTTACGGCGGATTGGCCGGCGGACTGCTCGGGCTGTTTCAAGGCTATATGCCGCCCGACGCCTTTTATCTCGAAACTTCAGGCCAGCTCGTGGTCCAGACGATTATGGGCGGAGCGGGAACATTGATCGGCCCCACGGTTGGCGCCAGCGTTTGGATTTATCTGCGCAGCGCGCTTCAGCAATTCGAAGGCATCGGCAGCCTATGGAAAATGATTCTTGGCATTGTTTTCGTGCTGATCGTCACCTTGTTCCGCAAGGGAATTTGCGGTGGCATCCGTCAGCTGTGGAATCGCCTGACTGGCAGCGCCGCCAAAGGCCAAGCGGCCGCCGTGGCGGCCAGGGAATCGCTCGCTAATGAAACGGCGACGCTGCCAATCGCGGCAACGAGAAATCGCTCGGCGCTGACAGGTCCGATTATTCTCGAAACCAAGGACGTCGTGAAGCGCTATGGCGGCCTGACCGCGGTGGATGGCGTTTCGTTTCAACTCGTCGAAGGAGAAATTCGCGCTCTCATCGGTCCCAACGGGGCCGGCAAGACCACGTTTTTCAATATGCTCGCCGGAACGATTCCCGTGACGGAAGGCGAAGTCCATTTCGTCGGCGAGCGCATCACGCATCTCGGCAGCACGGCGGTCTGCCAGCGCGGCCTCGCCAAGAGCTTCCAGATCAACCAGCTGTTCCCCAGCCTTTCGGTGCGCGAAAATATCCGTATTCCGGCCTTGGCGCGGCGCTACGGCAAATTCAATCCCTCAATGCTGCGCAACGTTGAATCTGACAGCGACGTCGGTCGAGCGGTCGATGACGTCATCGCAGCAATGCAGCTTACCGCACGTGCCGACGCGCCGGCGAGCGAGCTCGCCTATGGTGAGAAGCGCCGCCTGGAGATCGGCCTTGCGCTCGCCACCAAACCGCGCGTGCTTCTGCTCGACGAACCGACCGCCGGAATGAGTCCGAGCGAGCGGACGGAGACCGTCCAATTACTCAAGCGTATTGCTGCCGGTATCACCATCGTTATTGTCGAACACGACATGGATGTCGTGTTTGGGCTCGCCGACCGGGTTACCGTGTTCTTTAACGGCCGTAAAATCGCGGAGGATTCGCCCGAAGCTATCCAAGCCAATCCAGAAGTGCGGGCCGCCTATCTCGGGAGCCCGGTAAAAAAATGAGTCTCCTCGAGGTTAAGGCAATCAATACTTACTATGGCGACGCTCACGCGCTGTTCGACGTATCGCTGCGCGTTGAGCAGAATGAGGTCGTGGCGTTGCTCGGACGCAACGGCGCCGGCAAAAGCACAACGCTGAAAACCATCATGGGCGTGATGGCGCCGAAGCGCGGCACCATCCATTTCGCCGGGCACATGATCGAGAAGCTGCCGCCGTACAAGATTTCGCAACTCGGCTTGCAACTTGTGCCAGAAGAGCGCCGCATCATCGGCGGACTAACCGTGGACGAAAACCTGACGTTGGCGGGCCTCACTGCGCCGAATCGCTGGCATAACGATCGCGCCTACGAGATGTTTCCGCGCTTAGCTGAGCGACGTAACAATCGCGGCCGCGATCTGTCCGGCGGCGAACAGCAGATGCTAGCAATCGCGCGCGCGCTTGTGCGCGAACCGCAGCTCATTTTACTCGATGAGCCGTTTGAAGGGCTAGCGCCCTTGATTGTGCAGGATCTGATTGGCGTCTGCCGCCAAGTCGCCAGCGAAGGGCGCACCATCATTATTGTTGAGCAGAACGTCCATGCCGCGCTTGGGCTAGCGAAACGCTGCTACGTCTTGAACAATGGTCACATAGTCTTTGAAGGAACTCCCGACAAACTGCGGCGCGATGAGGATTTTATGC
>JBATYN010000534.1:0-3134 GCA_049674125.1 Pseudolabrys sp.
GACAATAGTGTGTGCGTTGGCACTGCCTTCCCACCAAGCCGGATAATAATAGTACTTTGCGATCTTGTAAAAACCGAGCTTCTCATCGTCGTGCGGACCGACCCACTCCGCAGCATCGATACTGCCCCTTTCAAGCGCCGTATAAATGTCACCCGGCGCCAGCTGCAGCGGCACGACACCTAACTTACGAATGACTTGTCCAGCGAAGCCGCCGATGCGGAATTTCAATCCCGAAAGATCCTCGACTCCTTTTATCTCTTTTCGAAACCATCCTCCCATTTGACAACCGGTGTTGCCCATAGGGATGCCAAAGCAATTAAAGCTCGTGAAGACCTCTTGCAACAGAGCATTACCGCCGCCTTGCGCAAGCCACGATTCCATTTGGCGAGTGTTCAATCCGAACGGAATGGCGGATCCCATCGCCAGCGCCGGGTCCTTTCCCCAGTAGTAATATGCACCGGTGTTGCCGATCTCGACCGTTTGGTTTTGCACAGCATCAAGAACTGTCAGCGCGGGCACAATCTCTCCCGCGGCAAACACCTGGATCTGAAATCGACCATCCGTGATCTCGCTGATGCGCTTGGAAAATACATCGCAAGCGCCGTAGAGCGTATCGAGCGACTTCGGCCAGCTCGTCGCGAACCTCCATTTGATCTGAGGCGCGGCCTGGGCGATTGCCGGCTTTGCAATGGAAACAGCGGCAGCGCCGCCACCAACGATACTGAGAAATTCACGGCGTTTCATAGGGTGGTCTCTGAAATATGACAGTCCTCGATTAATTGTCTTGGAAGCTTGGCGGTTAGCCGGCGGCAATTAATCTTACGATTGTGAAGTCTATCCGGATGATTGAATAGATTACACGATTTATCGCATACGCAAAAGCAAGCTGAAATGATACCCAGAGCAGGCTCGAGAAAGTATAGAAAATAGCATAAAGCTTTTTGGTCTGGAGATACGCTTGACACACCATTCCAGCTTTCCAAGAATATAGTGTCACAATAGGCAGCGGGGTGGACGATTCTTGAGGTAGCAATGTAGCAGTTTAGGATTTGGAGGCTCCAGGTGCGAGAAATTTCGGCATTGTTGCAGGAGCTGGGGCTCAGTAAGTATGCAAAGGCATTTGAAGAGAATGAGATTGATATTGATTCACTTCAATTTGTGACTGACGAAATGCTGGAGCAGATCGGCATTCCGATCGGTCCGAGGGCCAAGCTGTTAGCAGCAATATCCGAAGCGCCCTCAGCGTCACGCTCCGAGCCAGGACATCAGGAAAGATCGGCAGCGTTAAACGAGCCGATCGTCGATTTTCGAAATGAACGACGTCAGGTCACGGTTATGTTCTGTGATCTTGTCGACTCTACCAAGCTTGCAGCCACTTTAGATCCGGAAGATTTCGGATTGATCCTCGAATCGTATCAGAAGGCGTGTGGAAAGGTCGTAGAGCGGCTCGAGGGACATATTGCGCAGTATCGCGGCGATGGGGTCGAGGTAATCTTCGGCTGGCCAATCGCGCAGGAAGACGCCGCTGAACGCGCGGTGCGCGCTGGGCTTCAGGTTATTGAAGCTGTAAAGGCGATTGCCGGTCCCGAACCGTTGTCGGTGCGAGTCGGAATCAGCACCGGGGTTGTCGTGACCGGGCTGGGCGATCCGTTGTCGCCATCAGGTGCGGTGGGCGAAGCGTTTCACATAGCCGCCCGTCTTCAATCTATCGCTACACCCGACACAGTGATTATTTCGAATACTACCAGCCGTCTGGTTTCCGTACGCTTCGACCAGGAAGATCTGGGACCTCAGCATTTAAAGGGCGTAGCTGATCCCGTTCGCGCTTTCCGAGTGGTTCGTGTACTGGAGGATACGAGTCGGTTTCAGGCCGCACTGGGAAAGGCGATGACACCGCTCGTGGGCCGCGGCCCAGAGCTCGCCTTTCTGCAGCAACGCTGGTCGGAAGCACTCGACGGAGAGGGCCAGGCGGTTTTCATTTCGGGCGTGCCGGGCGTGGGCAAATCGCGCATCCTCTATGAGCTCGCCAAGTCGATCGAGAGTCAGCAGCATTGGACGCTTAACTTTCAGTGCTTGCCTCACTGCATGCAAAGCCCGCTGTTCCCTGTCATCCAGCGCATAGGACGCCTGGCGGAATTGACGAGCGATGATTCCGACGATGTGAAGATCGAAAAAATCGAAAGTCTGGTTTCGGAGGTTTCGGGCCAGATTGCAAATGCCGTACCAATGATTGCGGAAATGATGTCTATACCGAGCGGCGTCGCGCACCGCCCTTTGGCGCTGACCGCCCAGCAGGTAAAAACCCAGACATTATTCGTACTCGTCGAGCTGTTGATCGGACTTGCGGCGAAGCGCCCGCTTTATTGCGTGTTCGAGGATGCCCACTGGATAGACCCTTCGACTCAGGAGCTGCTCGATCTTTTGGTGAGCAAGATCGAGAAGGGTCGAATTCTTTTGGTCGTAACGCACCGGCCCGAATATCGATTGTCTTCGAACCTTCATGCAAATGTGACCGGCTTGACCATAACGCGCCTGGGTCGGCGCGACGTCGCGCAGATGGCACGATTGGCGCTTGGCGACCAATCTGTCACGACAGCTGTATTGAATATGATCATCGAAGAAAGTGACTCCATACCTCTTTTCGTAGAAGAGCTGGCGCGCGGTACGATCGAATCCGGCGGCATTAGTGAGTCGAACCACCACGGCCAACGAGCGAAGCTGGCCTCCGATTTGGTGCCGGAATCGCTGCGCGATTCGCTTATCGCCCGCCTGGACCGAGCGCCTCAAGCGCGCAATGTGGCGCAAGTGGCAGCCGTGATCGGACGCGAGTTTTCATACAACATGTTGCACAGGGTTACGGCCCTGAGCAGTTTAGAACTTGAGACGACGCTCGTACACCTCAGGCAAAACGATATAGTTCAACTCGTCGACACCACACCGGCCCGATATTCGTTTAAGCATGCGCTTTTGCGTGATGCCGCATATGAATCCCTCCTGCGGTCGAGCCGCCGAGCGATCCACGCAAGGATTGCATTGCTGCTCGAAAATGAGCCGGAGGTTGTGACTAGTCAGCCCGAGCTGCTTGCGTATCATTTCAGCCTTGCAGGTAAACCCGAACCCGCTGTCCGCTATTG
>JBATYN010000535.1:0-1511 GCA_049674125.1 Pseudolabrys sp.
GCACTCTTGGCCGCCAAACCGATTGTTAGGGCGCTCTTGGACGGCATTTCCGAAAGTTCGCCATATCTATGGGAGCTGATTACCCGCGAGCCGGAGCGGTTCCTGCGGCTGCTTCAAAGCAATCCCGATCAGAATCTCTTGGCGATTTTGACCAAGCATGGCGTCGCAGCCGCCTCGAGCACAGACGAAGCGGAAGCGATGCGGCTGCTGCGCCGGATGAAGTCCGAGGCTGCCCTGCTGATTGCACTGGCCGATATTGGCGGCGCATGGGGCGTGATGCGCACAACGAACGCGCTGACTGATCTTGCTGACACGGCAGTCGATGCCGCAGCGCGTTTTGTATTGGCTGAAGCTGTGCGCGCGGGAAGACTCGTCTCGAAAAATAAATCCCTGCCACAATCCGGCAGCGGCTTCATCGTGCTGGCTATGGGCAAGATGGGCGCACACGAGCTCAATTACTCAAGCGATATCGATCTCATCGTGATGTACGATCCGGCGGCTTCGGCGCTCCCGAAAGACGCCGAGCCCTCGACGCTTTTCGTGCGGCTGACGCAGCGAATGGTAAAACTGCTCCAGGAGCGCACCGGCGACGGCTATGTATTCCGTACCGATTTGCGCTTGCGGCCAGACCCAGCCTCAACCGCGATCGCGATCTCTACAGCGGCCGCTTTGTCCTACTACGAAAGAACGGGCCAGAACTGGGAGCGCGCCGCGATGATTAAGGCGCGCCCTTGCGCGGGAGAAATTTCAGCGGGCGAGACGATGCTCAACGAACTCTCGCCGTTCGTATGGCGGAAATACCTGGATTTCGTAGCCGTTGCCGATATCCATGCGATGAAACGACAAATCAATGCGTACCGTGGGTACGGCGAGATTGCGGTCGAAGGTCACAATATCAAGCTCGGCCGCGGTGGCATCCGCGAGATAGAGTTTTTTGCGCAGACGCAGCAGTTGATCGCGGGCGGGCGCAATCCCGGCCTGCGTGATCGCGATACGCTCACCACGCTTGATAAGCTTTGTGACGACAAATGGATTGATGCGGATGCGCGCGATGCCATGAAAGCCGGTTATGAATTTCTGCGGCTGGTCGAGCATCGGCTGCAAATGGTGAATGACGAGCAGACGCAAACACTGCCCGGCGATCGCGAGGGGCTAGAACGGTTCGCACGCTTCCTGGGCTTTGCTGATCGCGATGCTTTCGCCAAGGTTCTGGTCGGTCACCTCGACAAAGTGCAGCACTACTATGCGCACCTTTTCGAGAAGACATCAGACGCCGAGCGGCCCGCATTGACCTTTCCAGCACAGGCCGACGATGCCAAAACGCTCGATCGTCTTTCCGAACTCGGATTCCGGGCGCCGCTGGAAGCCTCAAGCATTGTTCGCCACTGGCTCGGAGGTGGTCATCGTGCGTTGAAAGGCGAGACCGCGCGTAGTCACCTTGAAGCACTTTTGCCGGCGCTTTTGGAATATATGGCCGCCACGGATAACCCAGGCGCCACACTGGTATTGTT
>JBATYN010000536.1:0-2399 GCA_049674125.1 Pseudolabrys sp.
CCTATGGACATGCCGCTCGGAGACATTGAGCCATTCGTCAAAGCCGAAATTGCGAAGTGGGCGGATGTGGTCAAACGTGCAAATATAGCCGTCCAATAGTTGTGGTTTGCCACTCAGCTTCGAGAACTGACGTCTGTTTTCTGTCCGTTTTGGGTCGTTCGCGACATTTTGCGGTGCGGCCAAACGACTGCCGCGCCGAATAACGTAATGAACTCGCGCCGATAGCGTCGCGAAGTGCTCTAGACCAAAATGGTGCAGCCACTTTAAGGAGCCAAATCTGACATCACTTAGCAAACCTATATCTCGCGAGAACGTAATCGTAATTCTCGGCATAGTTATGGTTGTTTGTCTTCCGCTGACAATTGTGACGGGAGTTGTCGCGCTCATTTTTAGTGGGCAATCCTTTGGGAACGCAAGTGGTATAACGGCAGGCGCTTTTGCCTGCATGTTTTCTGTGGCCTTTTTCGCTGCATTTGTTCTTAGGATGACCGAAGAACGTTCGCGCGATAGCTGACCGCAATGTGCTGCCACTGCGGTTTAGGCGGGCGATTAATCTAAAGACTGCCAGCGCGGTGGGCCTCACGCTTTCGTCGCTCACTCTTCACCGCACGGACCTTGGGATCGATTGATAAGTAGCCGATGTCTGCTTTTGCCCCCAAGCGGACTCGCTACGAATTTTGCCCAACCAAAAGCCCTTACACGGAACGGTGTCAGAACTGTCCGCGCAGGGGGCCCGCCGCGCCGTCATCTCTTTGGACTTCAGCTGGCTTATAGCTGCGTCGTTCTTTATTGACCCCTACCTCTACGTGGGACCATTTTGAGATCGGGGCCACGCTTTGAGATAAAAACTGACCCTCAATCTATTTTTAGATCGCTGTTTTGAACAAATTAAAGTTTGTTCACATCGGTCGCACTCGGTGCGACATTTCGTCCGGTTTCGCGAGTAAGATCACTATTCTTCAAAACGCATGAGCGTTTAATGCGGTGCCTTCTCCAAAAGTTAGATGCACCTATTACAAAAAATTCACGTGCAGTCGCAAAGCGATGCGCGCCAGCTGAAGCACTCAAAAAGGGGACGACGCCTGCTTTTAACAAGGAGGCGTGTATGTTGCGATCAGAAATTGATTTCCCGCTTGCTCCTCGGATCAGCGATAGACGATGCCCGGAATGTCGCTCTTCTATGCGGCTCGCATGGATCGAACCCAACGATAAACCTGGTTATGACAAGCGCACGTTCGAGTGCTTGCATTGTCACCACTTGGATACCGTGATGGTGAAATACAGGTGACGGTAAGCTAGGCCGTGAATGGGTGATGTTATTCCGCAATTCACACCGCCACTCATCCAAGACATGAGGAATGCTCTTGAAGATGTCATGACACGAGTACCCACCGCGTATGTAACAACGGCGGTTAAGGTGTATCTCGCCGAGTGCATCCTAAAGGCAGCGGCCCAAGGTCATACAAACTATAATGAGCTAGTGACCGCTGCAGCTGATCAGATTCAGACCGCTATATCGCTATTCACGTGAACGGACAAAATTTAATTTGTTGGCGGGTGCGCAGCCCGGAACATTTCGCGGCGTTTTGGCATGGCTGCTCGAATGCCGCGATAGGCATTGCCATCGTGCTCTTGGCGGCTGCCGAGCTGGCGATGATGTATTGTGGTCCCCTGCACGCGACGGCCTGAACGTCGATCGCATCCTCAAAGGTGCAGGCTTCGCCGCGGGTTGCCAGAGCATTATAAACTGGCGGTCTACCTGAACACCGCCAAAGATGCTCGGTTCCACTGTGCCAGCGGTGCTCGCTCGCCTTGGCGAGGCAATCAGCCGAATGTCCGCTATTGGCACAAAGCGGACATCCCTCGTTGCACTGCACATGTCCGCTTTCAGGTGTAAAGCGGACATCGTAAAGTGCGCGCATGTGCGGGCGCTTCACCAACCGGCTGACGTGGCGCGAGATCGTCGCGCTGTACCGCCTGACCAGCCCGGCGAGCCCCGAGCGCAATCTACCGGCGCGCTACAACATCTGCCCAACGACGACGATTGACGCGGTGATGGAGCGCGACGGCAAGCGCGAGCTCGCGCCGATGCGCTGGGGGCTGGTGCCGTCGTGGTGGAAGAAGAAGGCCAAGGAGACGCCGGCCACGTTCAACGCGCGGGCCGAGACCGTGGCGGAAAAGCCGATGTTCCGCGCCGCGTTCAAGCGGGGCCGATGCCTGATCCCGGCTTTGGGATATTACGAGTGGAAGGGCACCGAGACCGGCAAGCAGCCGTACTACTTCACGGCGCATGATGGCGCGCCGCTGAGAATTGCCGGGCTCTGGGACGAGTGGAAAGATATTGAGACCGGCGAGCCGTTGAAGTCGTGCACGATGATCATCACCGAGGCCAACAAGTT
>JBATYN010000537.1:0-5614 GCA_049674125.1 Pseudolabrys sp.
AGCGGATGTACTCGCGCATGCGCTTGATGCAATCCCGCACGACACGCGCCCCCGGCTGCTGATGAGCCCGCGCGGCGCACCACTGACGCAAGCGCGCGTGGCGAAGTTGGCACACGGACTCGGCGTCGTCGTCATCTGCGCCCGCTTCGAGGGCGTCGACGAGCGTTTGATCAAGGCGCGCCGCCTGGAGGACGTCTCGCTCGGCGATTTTGTGCTGTCCGGTGGTGAGATCCCCGCCTTGGCTTTGCTCGATGCCTGCGTCCGATTGCTCCCTGGTGTCATGGGCAAGGAGGCTTCCGCCGCCGAAGAAAGCTTCTCCGCCGGACTGCTCGAATATCCGCAGTACACCCGGCCGCCGGTGTTCGAGGGCGAACCGATCCCCGAGGTGCTGACCTCCGGCGACCACAGCAAAATCAAGGCCTGGCGCCAGGCACAATCCGAGCGGCTCACCGCCGAGCGGCGCCCGGACCTCTGGGCGGCGTACAATGCGCACAAAAAGCCCGAAAAAGGGCCCAAATCCAAAGGGTGACAAGCCTGAAGCTTTGTAATACAAGCTCGCCAACCCATTCAGACCAGATCAAGACCGCGCGCCGGTTGCTGGCGCTGCCGACGGAGAATTCACAATGGACATCATTCAGCAGCTCGATAAAGAGCAGGTCGAAAGGCTCTCGGCCGGCAAAGAAATTCCCGACTTCCAGCCCGGCGACACCGTGCTGGTCAACGTGAAAGTCGTCGAGGGCGACAAGGCGCGCGTGCAGGCCTATGAAGGCGTCTGCATCGGCCGCACGGGTCGCGGCATCAACGAGAGCTTCACGGTCCGCAAGATTTCTTACGGCGAAGGTGTCGAACGCGTATTTCCGCTTTATTCGCCAATGATCGACTCCATCAAGGTCGTGCGCCGGGGCAAAGTGCGCCGCGCCAAGCTCTATTACTTGCGCGGATTGCGCGGCAAAAAGGCGCGCATCTCCGAGGCACAGGGTGCGGCCGGGCCGGAAGGCGCAGAGGCCGCAGCGAAAGAATAAGGTTACGGCTGTTCGGGGAAGCCAGAAGGGGCCGCATGTCGGCCCCTTCTTCGTTTGGATGGCCTTCGTTGTCGAAGCCGGATCGATTGGCTATATAACTGGCATGGTTTCCAAAGCTCAGCGAATTGTCCTGGTCGACCACGCACGGCTGCCGTGGCGGTTCTTCGGCCGGCTCACGGCGGTACAAGCGGGACTTTGATGGCGCCCGGCAATGCCGGACGTTTGCGAGCCGCCGCCTTCCCTTTCAAGCTGAACTAGGCAATCAAGCCATGAAATCACGTACACTCTACGACAAGATCTGGGACGACCATCTGGTGGATGAACAACCAGATGGAACTTGTCTTATCTACGTCGACCGGCATCTGGTGCATGAGGTCACCTCGCCACAGGCCTTCGAAGGCCTGCGCACGGCAGGCCGCAAGGTGCATGCTCCCGACAAGACTCTGGCCGTGGTCGATCACAACGTGCCGACCTCCGACCGCAGCAAGCCCAATCCCGACCCTGAAAGCGCCGAGCAGATCGCAGCGTTGGCGAAAAACGCCAAGGATTTTGGCATTGAGTATTTCAACGAGTTCGACAAGCGCCAGGGCATTGTTCACATCATCGGGCCCGAGCAGGGGTTCACGCTGCCCGGCACCACGCTCGTGTGTGGCGACAGTCATACCGCAACACATGGTGCATTCGGCGCCCTCGCCTACGGTATCGGCACGTCCGAAGTCGAACACGTCCTGGCGACCCAGACGTTGATCCAGAAGAAATCGATGAACATGCGCGCGGTGGTCGACGGCAAATTGCCGGCGGGCGTGACCGCGAAGGACATTATCCTCGCGATCATCGGCGAAATCGGCACTGCCGGCGGGACTGGCTACGCGTTGGAATATGCCGGCGAGGCCATTCGATCGATCTCGATGGAAGGGCGCATGACCGTCTGCAACATGTCCGTTGAAGGTGGTGCCAAAGCCGGCTTCATCGCCCCCGACGAAAAGGCCTACACTTATCTCAAAGAAAAGCCGAAGGCACCCAAAGGCAAGGCCTGGGACGAGGCCATGCGCTATTGGGCGACGTTGTACTCCGATGACGGTGCGCACTTCGACCGCGAAATCAAACTCGATGCGGCAAAGCTCCCGCCTCTCGTCACGTGGGGCACCAGTCCGGAGCAGGTCATCACGGTCACCGGCCGCGTACCTGTGCTTTCGGAAATCTCCGATGAGAAGAAGCGCATCGCCGCTGAACGCTCGCTCGGCTACATGGGGCTGAAAGGCGGCGAGAAGATTACCGATATCAAACTCGACCGCGTGTTCATTGGCTCTTGCACCAATGCACGCATCGAGGACTTGCGCGAAGTTGCGCGCGTCGTTGAGGGCAAGACCGTCAATTCGAACGTCAACGCCATGATCGTTCCGGGCTCCGGACTCGTGAAAGAGCAGGCGGAAGCTGAAGGGCTCGACAAGATATTCAAGGCCGCCGGTTTCGACTGGCGTGAGCCCGGCTGCTCGATGTGCCTCGCGATGAACCCGGACAAGCTCGCGCCGGGAGAGCGCTGCGCCTCGACGTCAAACCGTAATTTCGAAGGTCGCCAGGGTTACAAAGGCCGCACTCATCTCGTCTCTCCGGCAATGGCTGCCGCCGCTGCGATCGCCGGGCACTTCGTCGACGTGCGCGAGTGGAAGTAGCGCCGGCCCGTCACTGAAACAAAAAGGCCTGCCGCCGGCAGGCCTTTCAGTAACTTACCAAGTCTCCTGCAAAGTATAACGCAGGTCGCGCCAAAGTGTTCGCTATTGCCACCAGCAGCGCATTTGCGGCGTAATCACCGGACCGCTCACGCGATACTCCGTTACCAGCCACGAACGGCATTGCCGCACGGCATTTGGCCCCGGATACAGGCGGCGAGGATAAATGGTCACGCGCGGACGCTTGCCGTTGGCGGCGTCCTGGGCGGACGGCGAAGCGGATTCAGCTTGCGTCGGTGCTGCCAACGCCGCGCCGAAGGCTGAGGCGAATATCGCGCCGGCAAGCGCCAAACTGGCCGTCATCTTGAGCATCTGCAATCCGCCACTCACACTAACCCAAGCCAACCGTTGCCTATCCAGGGTTATGTCGTCAACCGCTTGGTTGGTATGGAAACCTCCCCTACAACGTTGTCATGACAAGCCAATTCGGCGGTTGGCAAGGTTCGGCCGCACCTTCTTTGGCAGACATTGAGGCGCTGGCGGCGGAGGCTTATGCGCGCCTGCCCGGGCATTTCCGAAAACTGTGCGAAGGCCTCGTCATCCGCGTGGAAGATTTCCCTGCGGCCGAGGTCGTAAATTCCATGCAGCTGGAGAGCGATTTCGACCTGCTCGGGCTTTTCCAGGGTGTCGGCCTGCCGTTCCAGTCGGAAACTTTTCCTGAGCTGATGCCCAATATGATCTGGCTTTATCGCCGGCCAATCCTCGATTACTGGGCCGAACACGAGGACACACTCGGCGAAATCGTTACGCATGTGCTGGTCCACGAAATCGGCCATCATTTCGGACTGTCTGACGAAGACATCGAAGCGATCGAAGCCAGCGCCGCATAGGCTTGGGCATAGACGCACCGATCTCGAAAACAGATGGTGACTATTCGAAATCGGAATTGGCAGACGCCGCCTGATTGCGCCAGCATCGTGCAACAAGGAGAGCCAGCATGATTGTCACGGTTTTTCGGTCCCGCCTGATGCCCGGCGTGCGCGAGGATTATATCGCGCTCGTCGATCGCATGGTCGAGCTGGCTGAAACCATGCCGGGCTATATTTCGCACAAAGGGTTCTTCGCCGAGGACGGCGAACGTGTAACCATCGTCGAGTTCGAACACGAGGAAGGTATGCGGGCCTGGCGCATGAACCCGGAACACCGCGCGGCCCAAAAAAAGGGACGCGAAATTTATTATTCCGAATACAGCATCCAAGTTTGCAACCTGATACGAGAATCCAAGTTTAAACACGAAGAGAGCATTGCAGGCTGATTTCGAAAGCGATGCTGCAATGCATATCTGGGCAGCGCCACCGCTATTGACCTGATCGCCGAACACCTTATGAAACGGCCCTGTAACCGCGGCCAGGAGCCATAGGAATTATGGAAAAATTCACCACGCTCGAAGGCGTCGCCGCGCCGTTGCGCATGATCAATGTCGACACCGACATGGTAATCCCCAAGCAATTCTTGAAGACCATCAAACGCACCGGCCTCGGCAAAGGGCTCTTCTCCGAACAACGCTACAAGGACGACGGCAGCGAGAACCCGGACTTCGTGCTCAACAAGCCAGCTTACCGCAAAGCGAAAATTCTGGTCGCTGGCGACAATTTCGGCTGTGGTTCGTCGCGCGAGCACGCGCCTTGGGCGCTGATGGATTTCGGTATTCGATGTGTCGTCTCGACGTCGTTCGGCGACATTTTTTACAACAACTGCTTCAAGAACGGCGTGCTGCCGGTCCGCGTATCGCCGGAAGATCTCGAGAAGCTGTTCGATGATGCCGATCGCGGCGCCAACGCGACACTGACTGTCGATCTTGAGAAGCAGGAAATTCGCGGTCCGGACGGCGGCGTCGTTCACTTTGAGATCGACGCGCATCGCAAGCACTGCATGCTCAATGGCCTCGACGACATAGGCCTAACGAAGCAGAAGCAGAGCAAGATCGAGAGCTATGAGCAGAAAGCAGCCGCCGCACGGCCGTGGGCGTGACTATCGGCAATTTGCCCGGAAGATTGCTAAAACCAAAAAAATCAATCTTTTCCGTCCTCGCCCATTTCGCCAATGTGATGTTGGGCATATAGCTCGAGACCGAGCTTGGCGACGAGATCGAGTTGGGTCTCGAGGAAGTCGATGTGGTGTTCCTCGTCGGACATCAGCTTCTCAAACAGGTCGCGCGTCACGTAGTCCCGCACGCCGTGGCAATGGGTCGCCGCTTCTTGATAGAGCGTACGGGCGGAAATTTCCGCCGCTAAATCGCAATCGAGGACCTCTTTGACGTTTTGTCCGATGTGCAGCGGATCGAGCACCTGCATGTTCGGGAACCCGTCAAGGAAGATGACGCGCTCAACCAGCTTGTCGGCATGCTCCATTTCCTCAATCGATTCCTTGCGCCACTGCTTTGCCAAATCCTTGTAGCCCCAGTTGTCGAGCAGCCGATAGTGCAGCCAATACTGGTTGACCGCCGTCAACTCATGACGAAGCGCTTTGTTGAGAAACTCGACGACCTTTGCGTCACCCTTCATAGTCCCGCTCCTGTCATGACCGCTTACTTAAATGCCAACGTTTCATCGTGACACTAACAAAAAAATACAGGCTGCGCTGCCGGAACCGGCAGTCCACAGGCTCATCGCAATGCTATTGGTTTCGCTTAAAGCACGTCCGCGGCGTGCATCGCGCAAGCACACCCGACCGGACAGCCGACTTTGGCGCCGTGGAGCG
This sequence comes from Pseudolabrys sp., assembly GCA_049674125.1. Taxonomy (GTDB): domain Bacteria; phylum Pseudomonadota; class Alphaproteobacteria; order Rhizobiales; family Xanthobacteraceae; genus Pseudolabrys. The sequence continues at coordinate 5,453 of JBATYN010000537.1, forward strand.
TCTCATCGATGATTTTGCGAATGGTGCGTGCGCAGCGGCCGCACTGGGCGCTGCAGCCAAGGCAGCCATAGACATGGCTCGTGGAACGACGTGCCGCAGTATTTGCGGCGCTTCGCACCTCGTGGTCGCTAATGACGTTGCACGAACAGACAATCATCGGAC
>JBATYN010000538.1:0-2016 GCA_049674125.1 Pseudolabrys sp.
GATGAGCAACTGCTGCTTTAGCAACAAGGATTCGGCCACGACGGCGCGTACTCCGCCCGGGCGCACGAGTTTGGCGATGGTGGCCAACAGGTGGACGGCGAGTATGAGCAGGTGAATCATCGACACGGACGGTAGCATGATGTCGGCAGCTCACAAGACTGCCCGCGCCGCTCCGTTTGTGCTCGTGGAGTCAGCACCCCGAGGCTACCGGCTCAAGGCGAGCAACGCCGCGTCACCTATTTCCTATTTCAACATCGACCGGGACATTCCCCTGGTATGCGGTGATGCCACCAACGATCGAAGAACTGGCTATTAAATAAAAGCGGCCATTCAATCGAGCTGTCGTGCTCAATGATGCCGGAGCAGCCGATCCCTATGAACGGCGTGAGCCGGAGAATGGCGGTGTACTCTTTAGCCGAGCTCGCTGCTCGACCGTCCCGCGAAAGACATCGTATTTCCCCCGACCACACGCGAGCGGTTGAATGATGATGTACCAGCGCTGTTCTTCGCTAGACCAGGAAACGCGTTGCGAACTTTTCGGCGTCAGAGAAATCGACGGGTGGCCGCGAGCGTGCAACGCATCGTTAAGGGCCATGCCTCTGTCAAGTCCCCAAGAGTATTCAGATTGAGGCCAAACGCTGGCGATGTCGGGGTTCCAGTCCACCTGCAAATCGCCGGACACCTTATTCTCCGTGATTAGATCAGCCAGTAAATTCAGCCGTGTCAATTCGTATTTCCAAAGCGACATCATCATCAAGCTTGTCAGGCAGCCCAGGATGCAAGTTCCGCTCATCGCGATCGAGCTGCCGCGGGGCCAGAATGCGCGCGCTCGCTTCGGGCCCCAGATCAACCAGGCCGCCGCCGCGGCTGTAAGCATAATTAAGGGTACGATAAGATAGCGCTTGCGGGCGTCCAAAGAGTAGCCGCCTGCTAAGGCATAGATGCACCCTGCGCCAACTGAAAGAAGAAGCATCCACATCAGAAATGCTACCGGTCTTATTCGGCGCTCGTCTGAGTGAAACAGCAGTTCGCGGCCAGTATGATCGGCGCGCAGCATTGACCTCAGCATAAATAGAACGGCACCAATTGCGAGCGCGGTTAGGACCGCATCCGCTCCCGTGATTGTAGAAGCCACATGCTTTCGGAGCTGTTCGTTTGTCCAAACGCTGAAAATACCCAGGTTGTGGTACTGATACAAAAGTGCCGAGAGGGCTGACGGAAGATGAATCTGGGTGACGGCTTTGATAGGCACGACAGGCTTGGTGAGTTCATAAGCTGTCGCCCAGAGTCCAGCTCCGGCAAGAGGGGCGAGTGAAACTACCAGAGCGGACTTCCAATCACGCAGAAAAACCAGAGGCCGAGCCCAGACGATAATGCCCGCGAAGCAGAGGGGGAAAAATGCAGCTTCGTTAAAGAGCAAGCAAATGAAAGAGGTGCAAACTACGCCTGCGGCAAGCAGATAACCCCGCAACTGATCGGCACGAAAAACGACCAATACATAGAGAATCGCCCAAAGCAGACAGCTTGCGAACGCGAATGAGGCCGCCGACGCCCACAGCAATGCTTGATAGCCCCAGGGAAAAGCAATTGCAATGACCGTGAGGAAAAGCGCGTGGGAGACAGAACCCAAACCGTGCCGCGCGACTAAAAAGAAAAGATATCCGCCGATCGCGTGCAGCAAAACTACTGCCACCCCATAGATATCAAGGGAGACAAGCCAGCTAGGGAACAACGTTCCCAATATGCGCCAGATACCCCGAGTCTCGAACCATTGCGCGAGGGTTTTATCGAACTGCGTGTAATCGTCGAAATAAAGTTGATAGTGCGTAATCAGCGGCGAATTAGCCGCCAGCGAAACCAAAATAAAAAGCATGAGAGGACGGGCGTCAACGTTTCTCCGAGCAACCGCCAGAAGCGATGACGAAGGATATGAATGCCCTTGAACTGGCAAATGGTGCTTCCTCAGCCGATCTAGAAAATAACTACGGGCTTGTAGCGGAAGCAAGGCTTATTTTT
>JBATYN010000539.1:0-2934 GCA_049674125.1 Pseudolabrys sp.
ACCGGGCGGCTCCATCGTGCCGAGACCCGGATGATAGAAAGCGACTTGCCGTGCGGGTTCTCGCGCCAGCGTGAAGAACAGCTTGACGACATTGGTCCGATGCTGCGCAAATTCGTTTGCAGTGCCGTCACAGCATATCACCACGTTTTTTGGCATGGCGTTGTCCGAAGCGTAATTGCGCGGTTGTCCTGAGCGCAGATGCACAGATGCGCGTCACGTCCTCGGTAGTATCGGCTCAATGAGGCGCATCCTTTTAATCTTCCTTTTTCACGCTGCATATCGTCTTGAAAAATCTCACGTCGGAATCGACGTAATACAGCGACCCCAGACTCAAAAGATTGGATGGCGGGGTGATCGGCAAATAGCCAAGCGATCGCAGATCGTCGTTGAGCTGATCCTCGCTCGGCCGTGCCGTGAAATACCAGACGGCCGGAACCACACTTGCGATCAGCGCAAGCGCAGCGGCGACAATGTACAACGTCCGGATGGTCCGCATGACGGCCTCCATTTCTCAGACTGGAATAAAACTCAGCGGTCCGGGCAGCAGACGCGACCGCACTGAAAATATCCCTTCGGACAGGCCAACGCCGCCGCGGACATTGCCGCCGAAAGCGTGAGGACGATCACAGCGAGTCGCAGGATATTGACGAAGGTCTTACGCATGGCTCTTCTCCATCGGAAAAAGAGAGAATGTGCCAACTGCAGCACGGAAACCGTTTCACGAGAGCCCTGTTGGGCATCTCGCCATGACGTACCTTATTCCCTCAATGCGCGAGGTTCTGTAATCCACTTCACATTTGGCGAACTAAGGGTGATCAATTCCTATGGTCACCGCGTCTTTAGATCGACGCGCGTCTGCTACCAGGCGGCACGCCGCAAAGTTGCGGCCGTTGGTCCGAATAACGCGGCAAAGGAGATGGCCGGGGCATTGCCCGGCCATATGCATGCTCCATGCCCCGCCGTGAGGACCAGTCGGCTTGAGGGGTCTGGTCGAAATTACTGTGTGCGGGCGGGCGGATCGTCGTCTTTTTTAATTAAAACCAACACCATTTCCCTAAGGGCTTCGCCATAGACCATCCGTAATGATGCGCTCCGACCAGGATACCTCTTTGCCCCGGGGGCTCATGATGGATAAAACCAAACAGCAGTCTTTGCGCGCGGATATTTTGGCTTTTCCGCATATGTCGCGGAAAGAAGAACAGTTGTTGCAGACTGTGCTGAACAACATGTCCCAGGGCGTGTTGATGTTTGATTCCGAAACACGCCTAATATTTTGCAATCAACGTTATATAGAATTGTACGGGCTTTCGCCGGATATCGTTAAGGCTGGCTGCCATTTGCGCGCGCTTCTCCAGCATCGCATCGACCTTGGAATCTTCTCCGGCGATCCCGACGAGTATGTCGCCAGGCTCAGGGATGGAATTGCTGAAGGAAAGACATTCAACCAGGTCGTAAATCTCCCAGATGGCCGGGCCTTTTCGGTCGTCAACAAACCAATCCCGGGCGGCGGCTGGCTCGCCACCCATGAAGACGTGACCGAGCGCCAGCGCTCTGAAGACCGCATTGCGCATATGGCCCGTCACGATGCGTTGACCGATCTGCCCAATCGCGTGCTGTTGCTCGAGCAGCTCAATCACGAGATCAAGCGCGTCAAGCGCGGCGAGTGCCTCGCCGTGTTGTGCCTCGACCTCGATCAATTCAAGAGCGTCAACGACGCGCTCGGCCATCATATCGGCGACGAATTACTGAAGTTGGTCGGCGAACGCCTGCGCGGGTGCACCCGCGAGCTCGACATCGTTGCGCGCATGGGCGGCGATGAATTCGCCATCATCATGACGCAGATGGAGCAAGCCGCCGACGCCGCAACGCTTTCCAAGCGCATCCGCGACTCGGTCATCAAGCCCTACCAGGTCGAGGGGCATCAGATTGTTACCGATATCAGTATAGGCATTTCAGTTGCACCGATGGATGCCGTCGAATCAGACGAGCTCCTGAGAAACGCCGACATGGCGCTCTACGACGCCAAGGGCGACGGCCGCGGCACCTTCCGGTTTTTCGAGCCCGAGATGAACACCCGCATGAAAGTGCGGCGCGAACTCGAAATGGACCTGCGCAAGGCGCTGGCCAGCGAACAATTCGAATTGCACTACCAGCCGCTCGTCGTTCTGGAAACGAATGAAGTCAACGGTTTCGAAGCCTTGCTGCGGTGGAACCATCCGACACGCGGGCTCATTTCGCCTGCAGACTTTATCCCGATCGCCGAAGAGACCGGGCTCATCGTGCCGCTTGGCGAATGGGTCCTCAAGGCGGCCTGCAACGAAGCGGTCGATTGGCCCGAGCACATCAAGGTCGCGGTCAATCTCTCGCCGGCTCAATTGAATTGCCGCAATCTGGTCAGCATGGTCAATTCGGCATTGGATGAGTCCGGCATGCCGCCAGACAGGTTACAGCTGGAAATCACCGAAAGCGTGTTGCTGCAGAATACGTTCACGACGCTGGCAACGCTGCACGAGCTCCGCAAAATGGGCGTGCAGATCGCGCTCGACGATTTCGGAACGGGATATTCGTCCCTCAGCTATCTGCGCAGTTTCCCGTTCGACAAGATCAAGATCGACCGGTCGTTCATTCAGGATCTCTCCAACGGCGCCGAGCCTTTGGCGATCGTGAACGCGGTCGCGGGCCTCGCCAAATGTCTCAATATGACGTCGACTGCGGAAGGCGTTGAAACGCAGCAGCAGATGGACGTACTGCAGTCGATCGGCTGCACCGAGATGCAGGGGTACCTGTTCAGCAAGGCACGGCCGGCCAGCGAGATCCGGCAGTTTTTCGCCCAGGGTCCAATCGTGAGAGCGGGTGCAGCCTGATAGGCGGCTCTCCCGTCTAAAACGGCGAACTCGTCCCTGTGGCATCCTTCGAGCGAAGCGTTGCGCAATC
>JBATYN010000540.1:0-7659 GCA_049674125.1 Pseudolabrys sp.
TTCGGCGGCGCGGAGGGATAGAAAGGTTGCCGTCGATAGTCGGGGTCAGTTTCCAAGCCGACCCGCTTTCGTCAGTGACACTCAATCAGCCAGATGGCTGGGCGTTCCCTCCGTTGATGGTGGCAAGGGCCTCGACCGCATGATCGGGGCCTTTGCTATTTGTGCTGATCGGCGCTTGATCGCCGTGACAGTCCCACTTGCTGCTGTGTTGGTAGCGGCTGAACAGGTCGCAATATCGCGGCGCTGGGCAAAGCCGCTCGACAAAGTCGTAAGCCTCGACGGGCTTCGCGCTGTGTGCGCCCTCACGCACCGGATGAAACGGCCCTTTTAATAGCGTCGTCTGATCGGTCAGCGTGATGACCGGCTTGCCGCGCACCGCCATCACCATATGTTCGGTCTGGCCGCGCAGCCAATGGGCTTTGAAAGTGTGCCGATCTTTCGGCCATGTGATGATTGTCTTTGGCTCGAAACCACCCCACGCGGTCAGCGGCTCAAGATGCAGGCCGCGAGCGAGGATGAAATTTGTAACCCAGCAAAAGAGGACAGCGTCTTTATGCATGCGGGAGTCGATGTCGAGAGCACATGCCTGCCTGATCGACAACGTCGGATAGTCCAGCACACCGCGCGTCGGTGAATCGTCGTTAGGCTCGTAGGCCCACGGCACATCGATCATGCCGACACGGTACGGGCCGTTGCCAGGAAGCGGCGGCACCTCGCAGCGCAGAATCTTGGCCTGCTGCGTCGCCTTCAAGCGGCGGAACGGGCCGTTGACCTTGCTGGTCTTGTCCATCGCCTGCTGTAGCTTGGCGAAGGCTGGATCGATCTTCGCGGCGGTGACAATGGCTCGCGCCCGTTGCAGGGTCGGGCGCGACATACCCAATGCCTTCGCCACCTTGTCGAGCGCTTGCCCCCTGACCGGTTCAGTAAATTTTACTGAAGCGGTCGCCTTCTTCCCACGCCCGGATGATGGACCGGCTGCGGCCTGGCGTGCCTTCGCTGCCTTGCGCTCTAACGCCTCCAACGCGTCGGCAATGGCAACGGATTCGCTGAGCGTGAAGTTCTTGCAATAGGCGTTCTCGGCAAACTCGCCGCGCAGGATGTCATCGAGATCGATGACCGTGGCCGGTATTTTTTTCCAGCCCAGCGTTTTCGCCGCTGCGATTCTCCGTGCCCCGGCGATCAGCGTCCCGTCGCGGCGAATAACGACCGGATGCAGTAAGCCGATCTCTTTGATGTTGGCAGCGAGCGCGGCGATGTCGCCAAGGTCGCGGCGATGGCGATGGCCCAGCTTGATGCGGGCGATGGCAATGCTGGGACGGGCCTGCGTCATGACAGCACCCGCCCTGCCGCAGGCATCCCGTGCGGGTTGGACAATCCGGGAAATAGTCTTTTAGGTGCCGAGAGCGCTTTCAGGCAGGTTGGACAAAGCAAGCCGTTGATGTTGCAGCGCGAGGGCACCCCCATCGCGCTCACCACAAAAATTGCGGCGGTCGGCGAAGGCGCGCAGGCCGTCGCAACTTTACACACTTATATCTGGCAGCCTCTGACCGCCGGCGCATGCCGATCAAATGTCACCGCTGATGAGCGACGCGGGTGAGCGTCGAAAATAGTCGAAAATTTGTTCGCTGCAGTGCACCCGGCGTTGTCGGCAATTTGCGACAGACTCAAAGTTCACCCATTTGGCTGCATAACTTCGCATAAGCCCCGTGATCTGTGTCGTAAAAGTTTATCGAACCGGCCACCACAGTTTCATCAAAGCGTCGCGCCCTCGCCACGATGCCCGGCTACCCAGCAACGCAGGTTCGGAGAAAAAAGACAGAGGAAGCCGTAACATGCAGCTTCATGAATACTTTCCGAAGCTCTCGGCCATTCGCACCTTCGCCAATCCGACGCGTTGCCCACATTGCGACGACTTGATGGTCGCGCCAGAGTCGTCGGAATTTGTGGAGGGCGGCGAGATTCGCCACCATTGGGAGTGTGACGCCTGTGGAGAGCCTTCCAGCACCTCAGTCGAGCTCGCCGCTTGTTGAGGGCTGAACCTGACGGAACGCCGGAATAGGTGGTAGGGTGCGGTGTTCGCAGTATGGGTGCACACAAGCACTCCTAGGAGGAGCACATATGAGAACGATGATTTTCCGGTCCAGCCTGACCGCACTTGCCTGCACGGCACTTTTCGTGCTTGCCACGCCAGTTATGGCGGCCAACGTCAACATGAAGGCCGACTTGAAGGGCGCCAGCGAAGTCCCGCCGACCGATAGCAAAGGTACGGGCTCGGTAACCGCGACCTTCGATACGGCCAGCAAGAAGCTGTCCTGGAAAGGCACCGTTTCTGGCCTGTCCGGTCCGGCAACCGCGGCACACTTCCATGCCGGCGAATCCGGAAAGAACGGCGGCGTTGCGGTCCCGATCGCGGGCGCCGACAAGGGCTCATTTGAGGGCTCGGCTACTCTGACCGATGCACAGGCCGAGGAGTTGATGGCTGGCAAGTGGTACGTCAACGTCCACACCGCCGCCAACAAGGGTGGCGAAGTCCGTGGTCAGGTGACGAAGTAAGCAACGAAGTGATACCGGGGCCAGTCAGTGGCCTCGATCAGCATTATCAATAGCCCGCCGGCGTTTTGCCGGCGGGTTTTTCGTCTGTCGAGTCTTGCATGAACTATCCGAGGTTTTATGGTCGGGTATAAATTGGTTCAGTTCGCGTGAATTGAGGAAGTAACCATGGCTCGTACGACTGGCGGCTCCGCACCGTTTTTAATCTCCGGAGGCGGCATTGGCGGGCTGATTACGGCCTATGCGCTCGCTTACCAAGGCTTCCCGGTTCGCGTATTCGAACAATCTCCTGAGTTCCGTGAGGTCGGCGCCGGCATCCAGCTCGGTCCAAACATATTTCGGGTTCTGGAAAAGATCGGCCTGAAGGACGCGGTGTTGGCGGACGCCCATCGCCCTCCAGCCCAAGAATTCCGCAATGCCCTCACCGGCGAACTGGTCACAAATATCCCGCTCGGCGATGCGTTTATAAAGCGGTTTGGCCAACCTTACGGGGTGACCCATCGCGCCGACATTCATGGCGCATTTCTCAAGGCCTGCCAGGATAGCAATCTGATCACGCTGGAAACGAGTCGCCGTGTCGATGCGTTCAAGGACCACGGCGACCGTGTCACCGTCACACTCAATAACGGTGAGTCTGTCGAAGGCCGCGCGTTGATTGCCTGCGACGGCATGTGGTCAAAGATCCGCGAGAGCCTGGTTGGCGACGGCAAACCACGTGTGTCCGGTCACATCGCATACCGCGGTGTTCTCAAGCGCGAGGACGTGCCGCCTGACCTTTGGCGCCCTGACGTCGTCCTATGGGCCGGGCCGCGCACCCATTTCGTGCATTATCCGCTGCGACGTGGCGAACTCTACAATCTCGTCGCCGTATTCCACTCCGATCATTATGAGGAGGGGTGGAACGCGGAAGGCAGCAAGGATGTGATGTGGCAGCAATTCAAGATGCAGGTACCGCAAGTGTTGCGCATGCTCGAGCGTATCGAGACGTGGCGCATGTGGGTTTTGTGCGATCGCGAACCGATTAAGAATTGGTCGAGCGGCCGCGTGACGTTGCTAGGCGACGCCGCTCATCCGATGTTGCAATACCTTGCCCAGGGTGCCTGCATGGCGACCGAAGACGCCGTCGTGCTGGCGGAAAAGGTTGCAGCCTCTCCCGATGATCCGGCCGCGGCCTTCAAGGCCTATCAACAGGAACGCTATCTGCGTACCGGACGTACGCAGATTATGGCACGCGTCTATGGTGAATTTTATCACGCGCGCGGCGTTGCAGCTGAATTGCGTGAGCTCGCGCTCGCGGGCCGCACAGCTGAAGAAAGCTATGACAGCATCGCTTGGCTTTATGGCGGACCCTAGTTACGCCGCTTCGCGTCGCGGATGCGCGGCAGGCTGATCGAGGTTGGCGTTCCAGGCGTCGTACCCATAGAGCCAAGTTGTATCGCTCGAACCTTCCTTCATCCAGGTATTTGCGCTGGAAATTGCCTGCACCACCGAGGTGCGCGGCTTGCGGTGTGCCTCGTAGCGTCGAAACGCGTCTACAACATCCTCGCCGTTCACCGCTTCGAGGCAGCGCGCAAGAATGGCCGCGTCTTCGATCGATGTGGCCGCTCCTTGCGCCATGTAGGGCGTCATCGGATGCGCGGCGTCGCCGAGCAACACCACCCGCCCCTCGCTCCAACGCGCCAGCGGCTCGCGCTCGAGGATCGCCCACTTGTGGCAATCGGGACATGCTTCCAGAACATTCCGTACATCCTGATGAAAGCCGTCATAGGCAGCGCGCAATTCCTTCACGTCGCCTTTAGCTGACCAGGATTCACGCGTGAGCCACTCCGCCGGCTCCGGCACGCTGGTGACGAAGTAGACTTCGCTCATTGCTTTCGTCGTGTAGTAGATGACGATATGACGGTCGGTGCCCCACCATTTGGTGCGCGAAAGGCCGATATCGAAACTTCCCATCAGCTTGGCGGGAAATACCGCGCGATAGGCAATTCGCCCTTTGTGAATCGGCTCGTCCGGTCCGACCACGATGTCGCGCACAATCGAGTGGACGCCATCCGCGCCGACGACGGCATCGGCGGTAGCGGTGGTGCCATCCTCGAACCGCAAGGTGACCTGGCCGCCGCCTTGGTCGAGCGTTACGAGCTTTTTTCCAAGATGCACAATCTCCCCGGGTACCGCCGAGGCGAGCGCGTCGTGCAAATCGGCGCGATGCATGCAGAGATAGGGTGCGTTGTAGAGGCTCTCCGGCATCGGCAACTCGCGCGTCAGCTCGCCACTGTAGCCGTCTCGGTTGAGATGCGAGTAAGGCGCGAACGCAGTTTTTCGCAACCGACCCTCGATGCCGATACCGCGTAGCACTTTCATCGAATTCGGCATCATCTGGATGCCCGCGCCGATGCGAGCGAAGCGCGGCGCCTGTTCGTAGACCTGCACACCAATGCCGACGCGCCGTAGCGTTGCCGCGACCGCCAGACCGCCCATGCCGGCACCGACCACGGCGACCGAAAGTTTCTTTTTCATTGTCTGCTTTTGCTCACTCGCTGGTCGCCACTTTTACTTCCGCGGAATGCCGGCCTTGTCGACCACCGCGTTCCATTTCTTGATGTCCGCCGTGAGGCGCGCCATCAACTCGGCCGGCGTACTCGCCACTGCAATGACGCCGACCTTGGCCAGTTGTTCCTTGACATCCGGCATGGCCAGCACCTCGCGCATCGCCTTATTCATCGTATCGATAATTTCCTTCGGTGTTTCCTTCGGCACTCCAACGCCGTTCCATGAGACCACTTCGTAGCCTTTGACACCCGCCTGATCGGCAGTCGGCACGCCCGGGAGCAATGGCGACGGCGTCGGACTGGAAGATGCCAGGACACGAAGCTTGTTGTCGGCCACCTGGCCGGCCACCGCGGGCGGGAAATCGATCATGATCTGCACGTCATTGCGCAGCAATGCGACGACGATATCCGGCGAATTCTTGTAGGCGACGATTTGGACATCGATACCCGCCATCGATTTGAACAGCTCGCCACCGAGGTTTTGCGTGCTACCGGCCGCAATTGTTCCGATATTGAGCTTTCCCGGACTGGCTTTTGCCGCCTTTATGAAATCGCCCAGCGTTTTGTAATCGGATTGACCGTTGACCACGAATACAAGATCGAAAGTGCCGGCCATCGAGACCATCGCGAAATCTTTCATGGGATCAAACGGCAGGCTTTGGAAGGTTGCGACGCTGGTAGCGGCGGCGTTTGTAATCCACGCCATCGTGTATCCATCGGGAGGCGCGGAGATCACCGCACGCGCAGCGGCGATACCGCCGGGCCCAGGCATATTTTCGATCACGACGCGCTGGTTGAGTTTCTGACCCAACCGGTCAGCAAGGATGCGCGCGGTGACATCCGCAACACCGCCGGCGCCGAACGGCAGCACAATTTTGATCGGCTTTTCCGGCCATGCCGCCTGGGCAAAACTAAGCGGCAGCAGCGCCAACAAGCCCGCGAGCAGCGCACCACGGCGCGTGCCCTGAAAAATCACATCGCTCATGTGCTTTTCTCCTCCAAGCGTTTCTTCTTATGAACCGAAACCGTAAAGTCTGGCGGGATTGTCCACCAAGAGACGCTGTTGCGCCAGCGCGTCAGGCGCGAACTGTGGCACCAGATCGACCAGGTCCGCTTCGTCCGCCTCATGCGTCGCGTTGGGATGCGGAAAATCAGTCCCCCACAATACGCGCGTGGGCGAGGATTCAACGAGTGCGTGAGCAATCGGCACCGCCGCGGCATAAGGTGGCATCGAAATCCGCTCTGAGCCGCACACTTTGATCCAGCAATTTTCCAACCGCGAAAGCTCGATCAACGCGCGTAACGGCGGCTGGTCGACACCGGCCGTCGCTGGGACGCGTCCCATATGATCAACGATAAACGGCAATGGCAGTTTTCTCATCATATCGGAAAGCGGAATGATATCGGGCGCGTCAACATGCAGCACGACATGCCAGCCTCGCCCCTTGATGCGATCAATGACGCGATTGAAAGCGGCCATGTCAGGCGCGCCACCGAGATGTTTGACGAAATTAAAACGCACGCCCCTCACACCGCCGCGGTCGAGTGCCTCGAAATCCTTGTCGGTGAAGCTGTCATTGACAATAGCGACACCGCGATAGTGGTTTGGATCGGATGCAATGCAATCAAGCATGGCGGCATTGTCGGCGCCGTGACAGCTCGCCTGTACGATCACAGCACGTTGGATGCCCAGGTGAGTGTGCAACGCGGCCAGCATTTCCTTCGGGGCATCGGCTGGCGTGTAGCGTCGGTTCGCCGCGTAAGGAAACTTCGCGGCGGGGCCGAATACGTGGCAATGGGCGTCACAAGCCGCGGGCGGCAGCTTGAAGCGCGGCTTGCGGCGATGGCTGAGAAATCCGGCGTGGACGTTCATGGGGTGGCTTTAGCCAAGTGTAGCCGAAGCGACAACCCTCCCGGCCAGGTCGTTTCGCAAGCCTCGCGAGCGGGCCAGAAATCACGGAGCCAACTAGAGCGCCGGAATATCCCCTCGCACCCAGCCCGCTTCGCTGGCTGCATGGAACTGCGCAAACTGGCCGGCTTCGATGGCCTCACGCATCCCCTGCATCAACGCCTGATAGTAGGCAAGGTTGATGGTCGAAAGGAGCACAGCACCTAATATCTCATTAGCTTTGGCAAGATGATGCAGGTATGCGCGCGAATATGTCCGCGCCGCCGGATGGACGCTTTGCTCATCGAGTGGCCGCGGATCATTGGCGTGGCGTGCGTTGGTGAGATTGATCGCACCAAAACGCGTGAACGCCGTGCCGTGGCGGCCGTTGCGGGTCGGCAGCACACAATCAAACATGTCGATGCCGCGCTTGACGGCCTCCATAAGATCGTGCGGCATGCCGACGCCCATCAGGTATCGCGGACGTTCCGTGGGAAGCACGGGCGTCGTCTCCGCAACGACCTTAAGCATCACCTCTTGCGGCTCGCCGACCGCGAGACCGCCGATGGCATAGCCCTCAAACCCGAAATCGGAGAGCGCCTGGGCGCTTTCTATCCGTAATTCAAGATCGTCTCCGCCTTGCACGATGCCAAACAGGGCAAAGCCCTCGCG
>JBATYN010000541.1:0-2804 GCA_049674125.1 Pseudolabrys sp.
CAATAAAACCTGGTCGCCCCGTGGCGATGGGCGTCATCCGGCGCGCCAAAGGAGGCGACAGCGCGGCTTTTGTCGGCCTGCCGGGCAATCCGGTTGCGGTGTTCGTTACGTTCGTCCGCGTGGTGAAACCGTTGCTTCGGCAGCTTTCAGGCGCACGGCCTGGCAAGTTGATACCGCTGCCAGTGCGCGCCGCGTTCACTTACAGGAAAAAGAAAGATCGCCGCGAATATGTGCGCGTGACGCTCAAGCGTGCCACGGATGGAGAAATCGAAGCAATCAAGCACCCGCAAGATGGCGCGGGCATTCTGACGTCGTTGACGGAAACAGACGGATTGCTTGAGCTTCCTGAAGATCTGACGGCTCTTGAACCGGGCGGTCTTGCCGGTTTTCTTTCCTATGCGGCGCTCGTGGGCAACTGACCCGGCGCTTCAACGGCCCTATGGCGTTCGGTCAGGCGAGGAGCGGTGTACTAATTTCGAGTCTGCTGGCTACCCGAGGCAACTTCTCGGTATTATACTGGTTGAATCTTGCGCCGGCTTCATGATCCGGTGCGACAAGCAGGGTGAGGAGGTTGTCCATGCCGAAGGGTATTGCAATTGCATGTGCGGCGGTCGGGATGTCGACTGCGTTATTGATCGCTTTCGCGATGATAACGACCACGTCGCAGCCGGCGATGGCCAACGCCGACATCGCCAAAAAAACCGGTCAGCCCTGCACGAAATGCCATAGCGCGCCACCTGCTTTGAATGCCTACGGGAAGAAGTATAAAGAGGGCAAGAAGTAGTCAGTACGGGCCGGCTGCGCAACCGGTTGGCCCTGACAGTTATTGCCGGATAGCTGAGCGCGATGTGGGACTCGGGTCGGAGAGTTGATACGACCTGTTTCATCGAGCGTGCGGGGGAGACACGGGATGATCGCATGGAGACCCGCGCTCTGGTGGGGGGCTTTCACGGGTTTTTACAAGCCTGACGTTCAGGACATCAAAAGCCTGGATGGCGCCTCGCGGTTTCTTTACGCGGCACGCAGCGTCATTTTAGTTATTTCTGCCCAAGCGGCAGTGATCGCCGGCCTGTTAGCAGTCAATGCAGGTCTTTTCGATCTGACTAAATTCATATGCGTGGTGATCGGCTTTGTTGTCGCGCACATGATCAGCAATCTCAGCAACGACTATTTCGGGTTTAGGCATGGGCACGATACTCCGGATTCGCCACGGATGCGCTATACGGTGCATCCGCTTTCGGGCGACGTCCTCGATCGGCGGACGCTGATCACCGGGCTTGGGGTGCTTGTGATTGTCGGGCTTGGCATTGCAGCATATTTTTTCGCCGAGCGCGGATGGATGGCGGCGGCATTTTTCATTGCGGGTGTCTCGCTCTTAATCCTGTACGACGCGGGTCCAGCACCATTTAAGACGATCGGCCTGGGTGAATTGGCCGTGCTGCTTGTGTGGGGCCCGATAATGATCGGTGGCGGTTTCGCCATGATCACGGGCCAATTGTCGACCGACGTCATGCTTGCGTCACTCCCATATGGACTGGGTGTAATGACCATTCTGGTCGGCAAGCACATTGATCAAATTGATTTTGATGCCGGCCGAAGCATCCATACGCTGCCGGTCGTGATCGGGGAGAGAGCCGCACGTTTTCTGAACATCGCAGCAATTTGCGCAATCTACGGCATCATTGCCGCTCTAATTGGGTTTGGTCGGCTGACGCCGTTCGCGGCGATTGTAGTATTTGCCTTTCCCCGTGCGGTCCGGGCGATAACACTCATGAGTCGACCGCGACCAAGCTCACCTCCAGATGGCTATATTGGCTGGCCGCTTTGGTACCACCGCGCCTGTCTTGGGCATAACAGGATGTTCGGCTGGGCATACATAAGCGGGTTGGCCGGCGGCGCGGTCTGGCACGCTCTGGGGTGGGGCGGGGTCGGCTAAGCGCAATCGTTAGAGCACGGCTATCAAGCCACCACGACTTTTGGAAGACCTAAAGATACAGTATTGTGTTGCCCGATAGCGTCGAGCCTCGGCAATTCTGCTTCCCTCCATTGGGAGATTATAAATGCAGTTCAAGCGATGGGTGCTCGTTGCTCTGCTGTTCGGCAGCGCGACGGTCGGCGCGGGAGCCATCATTGCGACCACCGTGATCTATCATCACACCTCAACCAATGCGTTCTGCACGTCCTGTCACTCGATGACTTTTCAGGCTGAGGATCCGTACTTCAAACGCTCAGCGCATCGAAGCAACAGCAAGGGGGTGCTGGCAAGCTGCGGTGACTGCCACATCCCAAAAACAAACTGGTTCATAGAGACCTACGTCAAGGCGACCTCGGGTGCGCGCGACGTTTTTTCCGAACTCACACACAATTTCAAAGATCCAAAGGTTTGGGCGGCCCACCGAGTGAAGTTGACGGAGGAGGCCCAAGCCAGGATGCGCCGGTGGGATAGTGTCACCTGCCGCGGCTGTCATGATGCCAACGCGATTAATCCGAAGAGCGAGGATGGGCGTACCTCACACGCAATGCTCAAGCAGGGCGGCGTCACGTGCGTCGATTGCCACGCCAACCTTGTGCATCCTCCGGCGCAACAGGCGCGGGACTAACTCGAAAGCTGGATGGTTTCCGTCGCCGGTCCGCTGCCGATGATTTCTTCGGGAGTGAGCCCGGTGTATTTCAAATGATTGGTGGACTATGGTGACGTATTCCCACCGAGCACATTTGAAATACACGCCGGACCAGCTGTTCGATCTCGTCGCGGATGTTGAAAAATACCCAGAATTCATACGCTGGATGATCGCGACTCGGGT
>JBATYN010000542.1:0-3288 GCA_049674125.1 Pseudolabrys sp.
ATGCCTATCTACAACTCGGACAGGACGCAAAGGCCAACGCCGTCATCCACGACATGACGACAGTCACCGGCTTCGCCGAGACAGTCCTTCCCGGGCCCTATGCGCTGGCTGTTTCGCCGGCGCGCTACGCGGTGGAACGCGGCGATTGGAAGGCTGCGGCGTCGCTTCAGGTCCGGCCCAGTCCGTTGGCTCAGGTGCAGGCGATCACATATTTCGCGCGCGCGCTCGGCAAGGCCCGCTCGGGCGATCCCGAGGCCGCCAAGGCGGACATCGCCAAACTAGGTGAGCTGCGCGACAAGCTGCGTGAAGCTAAGGATGGCTATTGGTCCGAGCAGGTCGATATTCAGGCGCAGGTCGCGACCGCGTGGGTACTCTACGCCGAGGGCAAGCACGACGACGCGCTCAAGGCCATGAGCGCCGCCGCTGATGCCGAGGACAAGACTGAAAAGCACCCCGTTACCCCGGGCGTGCCCAAGCCTGCGCGCGAATTGTACGGCGAAATGCTGCTCGAGCGTGGCATGACCAAAGAAGCGCTCGTCGCCTTCGAAGCGACACTGAAGAAAGAGCCCAATCGGCTGGGTGCCTATGCCGGCGCGGCCAAGGCCGCCGAAAAGTCTGGCGATTCCGCTAAAGCCCGGGACTATTACGGCAAGCTTGTCGCTATCGCCGGCGGTGCCGACAAGGACCGCACCGTAATTGCCGATGCGCGCTCGTTCCTCAATACGCACTGAGGGCGAGCGGAAATTGGCTAGGGGGTATGTCGTGAGAGCACCCATACTGTTGATCGTGTTGGGTGCTCTTGGGTCGCCGGCTTGCGCCCACTCACTCGAGGTGTTCGGCTATATCGGCGAACTCGGCGAGTGGGAGGTGACCGCCACTGTCACCGAAAATGTGTCCCGGCGAACCAAGGAATTCTCCGGACCGGTGACGATGACGCATGTCGGCCTGTGCGCGCAGGATGGCCCAGAGCAGAAGACCGGTGAAATACGTTTGCAGATATCGAACTCGTCGTCCCGATTGACTGCAACATTGTCGGTTGCAGGTCTCGAGTGCACTTATAGCGGGCGATTGTCGGACTTCTATACCGGTATGATGATCTGCCCCGATCGAGCAGCGGTTCCGCTCAAGCTATGGGTGAAGTAGTTGCCACCCGCGGCATCGCTTCGCCGGCGCAGATACTGGCGCGTGAGCGGAAGTGGACTAAACGGCACCTTCAATAAGCTGTGTGTGCTTCGTTGGCATGTCCGCAATTGGCACATAGCGGACATGGACTAGTGCACCGCACATGTCCGCTTTCAGAGGGTAAGCGGACATGGCACTTCCGCACGCGACCGTGATCTCCGGATCGGAACAAATAGCGGTACGTCGGCTTCTTGCGATGAGCCTCCCGAATCAAAATCCATGGCGACTGCTTGGAACAAGGAGGCAACAACATGCCGATGGATACCCAATATGAAACAAAATCGCCGCTGTTTAAAAATTGTCGTAGCCGGAATCGTGGCGCTATGCCCCCTAGCGGTTTTGGCGTTGGAGCCAGCAATGAACATCCGAGGCACAATCACTCGTATTGATGGCAATACGCTCGAAATCAAGGACCGCGACGGTAAATCAGACAAAGTGCGACTTGCCGAGAACGCTAAAATAGCGGCCGTCACCAAGGCCGATTTGTCTGACATCAAGCCCGGCAGCTTTATTGGAACTGCCGCAACACCAAGAACCGATGGCACATTGCAGGCAATAGAAGTTCATATCTTTCCGGAATCGATGCGCGGGACCGGCGAAGGTAACCGCGCGTGGGACCTTAGCCCAAAAAGCAGGATGACCAACGGAACTGTAGCTCAGAAACCCAACAAGATCCGCGAAAACATAGTTAGCAAAGTTGAGGGCAACAGTCTGACCGTCGAATACAATGGCGGGACAAAGGTCGTCACGACGACTCCTAGTACCAAGGTTGTGAGCCTGGTTCCTGGCGATCGGAGTGAGCTGAAGCCAAACGCGAGTGTGTTTATCCCGGGTGCAAAAAAAGATGCGGACGGCACATTGGAAGCGGACCGAATTACTGTCGGTAAAAATGGCATCGCTCCACCAATGTAACGGAAATCGGTTTGTGCGCTGCACAAGCCTGCTCTTGACCCAAAGCGGAAATTCGATGGGTGACGTTTACGCAAAAAATACATCACGCTTTAATAGATCATCGTCCCGTGCCACAAAATCAACACGACGCCACTTATCATCTGTAATTTCTCCGCGGGTATAGGAGGCCTGTAATATGGCGCGCGCGAAGCAAGCTTCGAAGCGAAAGCGTCGGAGGATAGCCTTACCGGTATTGGGCGCGGGAGTGTCTTTGGCTATAGGAGGCGGCGCATCAGCAACTGCTCCGGCAGCGAGGCTTCCGTCCCAAGAGACCGGACCGCTTCCCGTAATTACTCTTGGTGAGGAGGAAATCTCTGACGTCAGCTTGGCGACATTCTATGTCTTCGACAAGGAAAACGCTGGAACATCTCAACTCGGCCCGGGCGTACAGCTTGCAGCCGGCTGCCGAGGCTGCGGCTGCAGAGGCTGCAGAGGCTGCGCAGTACGAGGCTGCAGAGGTTGCGGCTGCGCAGGGTGCAGAGGCTGCGCAGTAATACGAGGCTGCGGAGGCTGCGGAGGCTTGTGGTGGGGAGGCTGCAGCTGCTGTTGGTCGTGGGGAGCTTGCCGCAACTGCTAGCGCCGGGCACCTTCCGGTTCCGTTGACAGACGTAAGTCATCAGCGCCGAGTTCGATCAGGTTCGACCTCGGCAGCTGCGTCTTGTTGCTGTGGCTGCCCAATTTGGGTCCGCGGGTCAGGCGTCCGCGCGTCGGCCGACCGGTGGCCAACTCTATCGAGAAGCGCTAAATCCATAAACGCTAGCGCGCGAGCGAGGTGGAGCTTTGGCGGACGCCTTGCGCTCGCGGGTCGCAGCGTGGCGAAAGCGTGCTGACCTCATGACAGGCGACCACGGGAACAGCTTTACGCAGTATAAGAACAAAGACGTTCCACAGTTCGCGCCAAATTTCACGGTCTATGTGCTGCCACCCGATGTCGTGTGCCTCTATTCCGAGGACCGGAAATTCTTGCTTCACGGCGAGCTCTATTGCGCGCTCGCCTCCGCGATCGGAAAGGGCGAAAAGAGCTTTCGGGAGCTCATTCGTGACCTCGAGAAGGATTTTTCATCCGACAAAATCCGTGAGGCTCTGAAGCGACTACTCGAGCGCCGCTATATTCTTCCGGCATCGAGCGCTTCGAATGGCGTCGCAGCCGCCTAT
>JBATYN010000543.1:0-6001 GCA_049674125.1 Pseudolabrys sp.
TTCCAGTCTTTCTTGTAGGTGATCGGGACGAATTTATCCTGGCCCTTGAATTCCGCCTGCAGCGATGACCCCTCCCAGGGGAAAGTGAAGAATGCTTCCTTGATTTTCGCCTGCAGCGCCGGATCGAGATTGTGCGCAAGGCCATAACCGGTCGTGGGAAAAGTTTCAGACTTGTAGATCGTTCTGATCTTAGCCTTGTCTACGACATTGCGTTCAAACATCCGGAACATCACTTCATTGGCGATCGCGGCTGCGTCGTAATCTTTGTTCGCGACGCCGAGAATCGAATTGTCATGCTTGCCGGAAAACACGGGCTCGTAGTCGCGCGTCGCGATCAGATGAAATTCCGATTCGAGCAGCGCCGATGGCGCCTTGAATCCGGAATTCGAGGTGGGTGCGGTGAAGGCAAGCTTTTTGCCCTTGATGTCGGCCGGCGTCTTGATCGCGCTGTCCGCCGGCACGATGATTTCCATCTCATAACCGAAGGTGCCGTCCTTGCCGGCCATGATGGCGAAGGGCACGAAGCCTGCGCAATTCACTGCAATCGGATTGGAGCCGGTGTTGAAGCCCGCGATGTGCAGACGGCCGGAGCGCATCGCTTCGATTTCGGCGGCGTTCGATTGCACCGGGAAAAATACAACCTTTTTGCCGGTGACTTTTTCCATGTGCTTGATGAAGCCGTCCCACACTTTGGTGTAGACCGCAGGGTCTTCGACCGGCGTGTAGGCGAAGATGAGCGTCGAAGGATTGACGAGTTGTTTGGCGTCGGTCGGCGTATCGGCCACCAGGTCGCCGTCACGATCGCAATAAGCCTTGTCGAGGTCGCCGCGCGGACAATCCTGCGCGCGGGAAGCGCCAATTGTACCGCCGAATATGATGAGCGCCGCGACGACGCCCGCAATGACATTGATCTGCCGTGCCATGATTCTCCCCCCAGCGGTCGCCGCGCTACGGGGCGGCTCCGGTCAGGTCGTTTGTTTATTGGTCGTTGCCTGACAGCTTAGCCGACTATTCGGGGAAGCGAAATTGTACAACATGGGCGAAAGCAGACGTGCAAACGCGCCGTCGGGGTCGGCTTTCGGATGATGGGCATTATCGGGATCGGCAGCTGCAATCAGTGTTCGGCAGAAAACACTAAACTCTTATCATTCGCTTTGGCCGTGTTTGGCCATGCATTCGCGATAGAGGTAAAGTTGCCAATTGCCCCACGTGTATAATGCGAAAGGGCTAGCAAACACATTGCACTCGTGAATGGCTGCCGCTCGAGCGAGGGTCGGTTGTGGGGACTGGGCAAAGACTGGCGGGCTGATGACGGCAGTAAATACCGCACCGATAACTACTGATATCCAGAAGCCTCGCATCGCCAGCCCCCATCCCTAACGAAGAAATCTGTAGCCGGCACGGACGACCGTCAGCCGGTCTGATGGATATATCAATAGAGATACCAACGAGGAGTTCCCCGGTAAAGCGGCCATCAGGGTGTACGTGCGAGCCAAGCCTTGAAGAGATAGTCTCGAATCCCAAGGATTCCCGCTGGGGCCCGAGACGGACGTCGTGCGGGATTAAACCGAAGAAGCCCAAGCGTCGGGTGTCAGACGCGATGTAGAAGGGGTCTAGGCCAATGATCTCACCGCCGAATTCGTCCGGCGATGGATTTCGCCATGATTCAGCCAAAGCTTTCGCGCTATTAATTTGCGATCAAGGGGGACGCTCCGGGAAAGGGGCCCAATTGTTTCCAGCACGCAAGTTTGCCGCTGCCATCACAGCATCGTTGCTGATCGCAAGCGCATTTTTCGTACTTCCTCTCTCCGGCGCAGACGCACAGGCCCAGAGTTCATCAAACGCCTGCGAAGAGGCGGCCGGGCTCGTGGTCCTGCCGTCGCCGATCTCGCCATGGAAGGGCGCGCCATTGCGCGTCGTTTTCGCCGTGGAGAAGCCGCTCGAGGGCCAACTCTCTTTGATCGCGCCCGACGGAAGCGTCGCCGCCAAATCGCGTGGACGATTCGGCGGACCGCCGTATTTCTGGTTCGCCGAGGTTGCATCACCGGCCGCAGGGACTTGGCGCGCGACGCTCGCGACCGCGCGAGGCGGATGCGGCACAATCACGCGTGAAATTGCTGTGCGCGCCGACAAACCGTCGCCGCTGAGCGCGGCATCGGGAAGCGTCTGGCCGTTGCGCAATACGTGGAATCGCTCGACAGAAAATTTGTTTTCAGCATGGATCGAGAAGCTGTTCGATGCGCCGCTCGACGCGGCCCCGTCATGGACGGCGTTGCATGACGTGTTGCGCGATCGATCGCGCAATTTCCTGTTCAACCATCTGGGTCTCGGCGAAGACGAAATGGGGATCGTTATTCGCCCCGACTGCGCCGATCTTCCGTACTTCTTGCGCGCATACTTCGCATTCAAGATGGGATTGCCGTTCGGGTATGCGAAGTGCTCGCGCGGTGGCGGCGGCCAACCGCCGAAGTGTTTCCAGTGGTTCAGCATCCAGAATATAGAAGCGGCTCGCACCTCTTCGCCCGATCAAAAAACTGCGACGGCCACACCGACGGGGAAAGGGCCCGGGCTTGCTACGTCGTTCGGCCACTACCTGCGGACCACCGCCGACGCAGTCCATTCCGGATCGGCGCGAACGGCGGCGAACGATGAAAACACCGATTATTATCCCGTACCGCTGACGCAAGACACGCTGCGTCCGGGAACCGTGTACGCCGATCCGTACGGGCACGTGTTGATGCTTGCGCGCCGTGTGGCGCAAACAGATGACGCGGCGGGTGTCTTCTTCGCCGTTGACGCGCAACCCGACGGGACCGTCGCGCGCAAACGCTTTTGGCGCGGCAATTTCCTGTTCGTGCAAGACCCCTCGCTCGGAGGTCCGGGATTCAAGCGGTTCCGGCCGATCGTGCGCGATAGCAACGGTACGTTGCGGCGTTTGAGCAACGAGGAAATCGCGAAAAATCCGCAGTACGCCGATTATTCGCTTGAGCAAGCAAAGCTGGGCGTCGAAGCCTTTTATGACCGAATGGACGACGTCATGTCGCCGGCGCCGCTCGACCCGACACGCGCAATGACAGAAGCGATCGCGGCGCTCGAAGAGCAAGTAAAGGCGCGCGTGACCTCGGTCGAAAACGGCCGCAAATTCCAGAACACCGGGCGCGGCGTCGCCGAGATGCCGGACGGCGCGGCAATCTTCGAGACGATCGGTGCGTGGGAAGACTTCGCGACACCGGCGCGCGATTTGCGTCTGTTGATCGCGATTGATGTGGTGCGCGGATTCCCCGACCGCGTCGCGCGGCGGCCTGAGCGATATGCGATGCCAGCGGGCAAGAGCGTTGCGGATGTAAAGGCCGAATTGCAGAGGTCACTCGCGTCAGAACTTGCGGCTCGCAAGTTTTCGTACCCGCGCAGCGATGGCTCGATGTGGACGCTCGCGCTGAAAGACGTGCTCGACCGCGCAGGCGTTCTTGAGATGGCCTACAATGTGAACGACTGCGTCGAGCTGCGGTGGGGCGCCTCGGAAAAGAGCGACGAGGCGGCGACGTGCAAGCGTTATGCGCCGGGGGCCCAACGCGAAAAGATGTCGAAGTACCGCGCGTGGTTCCACGAACGGCGCCGGCCGGCGCGGGCGAGCGGCTAATCGATCCTGCCGCCGGAAAACCGCCGACCGGGCACCGTGAGGAAATAACCCACCGCCTGTCCGCCGTCGGCGCCGACAACGCTCCCCGTCGTATAGCGGGACTCATCGCAGGCGAGGAATATCGCCGGCCCCGCGATATCTTCCCCTGAGCCGACGCGGCCCATCGGCACGCCTTTGCGGCGGCCTTCGTAGATTTACGGATCGGCATACATCGCTTCGGTGCCGGGCGTGCGGATATAGCCGGGCGTAATCGCGTTGGCACGGATGCCGTAAGGCGCCCACTCCATCGCCTGCAGCTTCGTGAGCATGATGAGGCCCGCCTTCACCACGCTGTAGGCGCCGGCCCAGTTGTACGGGAACAGGCCGGCGATCGAGGCGATGTTGACGATGATGCCGGATTTCTGCGCGATCATATGTTTCGCCGCAGCCTGGCTCACAAGAAACGCGCCCTTGAGGCCGATGTTCACCGTCGTGTCCCACGCCGCTTCCGGCAGCGCTTCGAGTTTTCCCGGCACAATCTTCATCGCGTTGTTGACGACGATGTCGATGCGCCCGTGTTCCTTGATGATCGTCTCGACCAGCCGGTTGATGTCGGCGGATTTAGCGACATCGGCAACGACGGGAAGGCCTTTACTGCCGACCACACCTGCGTCATTTGCAGTTGCTTCCGTCGTGACCGGATCGACATCATTGACCACGACATGGGCGCCCTCGCGCGCGTATGCGAGCACGATATCCCGGCCGATACCGCGGCCGCCGCCGGTGACCAGCGCCACCTTGTCCTTCAAGCGCACAGGAATTCCCCTCTCAGTTGTTTGAAAAAACCCGGAAAAATCACGCTAAAGCGGTGGGGAGAACCCGACAAGCGCGCGCCCGGCCTCGAAAATGGCACCTGCGGATGCCATCTTTGCTATTGAGAGAATCGATCCGGCGGCCAAGTTCGTTCACTGGCCGCCCTTTACCGGACAATATGGCCGAGCCCAAACGTAACGACCCCGCTCCTGTGAGCCCGCAACCTGTTGCGGGCGGCATCGCCGCGCGCGCGCTGGGCGCCCGCAGCGCGGCCTATCTTGCGGACCTCAACCCCGAACAGCGCGAAGCCGTTGAAACTCTTGATGGTCCTGTCCTGGTGCTGGCCGGAGCGGGCACCGGGAAGACGCGCGTGCTGACCACGCGGATTGCGCACATCCTCAATCTCGGGCGGGCGCGGCCGGCGGAAATCCTCGCCGTCACCTTCACGAACAAGGCCGCGCGCGAGATGAAAAACCGCGTCGGCCAGATGGTCGGGCAAATTGTTGAAGGAATGCCGTGGCTTGGCACCTTCCACTCGATCGGCGTGAAGGTGCTCCGCCGCCACGCCGAGATGGTCGGCCTGAAGAGCAACTTCACGATTCTGGACGTCGACGACCAGATTCGGCTGATCAAAATGCTCTTAGAAGCCGAGAAGCTCGATGACAAACGATGGCCTGCTCGGGTGCTCGCCATGTTGATCGACGGCTGGAAGAACCGCGGGCTCACGCCCGAGCAGGTTCCCTCCGGCGAGGCCGCCACCTTCGCCAATGGCAAGGGCAAGAAGCTCTACGTGGCCTACCAGGAGCGGCTCAAGACGCTCAACGCGGCCGACTTCGGCGATTTGCTGCTGGAAAACATCCGGCTGTTCCGCACGCACCCGGACGTGCTGCGCTCGTTTCAGGAGCGGTTCAAATTCATCCTGGTGGACGAGTATCAGGACACGAACGTCGCGCAGTATTTGTGGCTGAAGCTGCTGGCGCAGACGACGACAAGCGCAGCCCTCTCCCCGTCATCACCGGGCCGGCGCACCGATCTCGGGCCTGCCCGAGATCGGCAGATGGACGAGCCCAAGTCGGCAACAGCCGACTTGGGTGGCGCGAGTCCCGGTGATCCACGTCTTGCGGCGCTGCAGGAAGGCGTGGATGGCCGGGACAAGCCCGGCCATGACGAGTCAGAGAATGTTTCACCCCCTCATCCTGAGGAGCGAGGGCGAAGCCTGAGCGTCTCGAAGGATGAGGCCAAAACCGCGCAGCCTGAGCCACCCCAACGCCACCCGAAAAACATCTGCTGCGTCGGCGATGACGACCAGTCGATCTACGGCTGGCGCGGGGCGGAGGTGGATAACATCCTGCGCTTCGACCACGACTTTCCCGGCGCCAGGGTCATCAGGCTCGAGAGAAATTACCGGAGCACCGGCCACATTCTCGCAGCCGCCTCCCATCTCATCGCGCACAACGAAGGCCGGCTGGGCAAGACGCTGCGCACCGAGGACGAGTTGGGCGAGAAGGTGCAGGTCACCGGCGGCTGGGACTCGGAGGAAGAAGCCCGCGCCATCGGCGAGGAGATCGA
>JBATYN010000544.1:0-10668 GCA_049674125.1 Pseudolabrys sp.
ATCGTGCTCTGGCTGGTGATGGAAAAAACACGCATGGGCGCGGCGGTTCGGGCAACCGTTGACGACGCCCAAATGGCGCGCGGCGTCGGCATCGATACCAATCGCATTTCAATGTTCATCTTTGCGCTCGGCGCGTTCCTCGCGGCGCTCGGCGGCGTGATCGGTGGCGCCTTCCTCGGCATCTATCCCGGTCTCGACTTCGAAATGCTGCCACTGGCATTCGCTGTCGTGATCATCGGCGGCATGGGCAGCCTTGGTGGCGCTGCCATCGGCGCGCTCGCGGTCGGCCTTGCCGACAATTTCGGTAAGGCACTTTTCCCTGAAATCTCCTACTTCACTCTCTATGCCCCGATGGTTCTTATTCTGGCGGTGAAGCCAACCGGATTGTTCGGGCGCGAGTGAACAGCACACATGGATAAATCACTCATCAAGATCCTGGTCGTCGCCGCAGCACTGGCGCTGATCGCGATCGTCGTTCCGTATTCTGGCTCGTTCGTAGTCTTGTTGGCGACACGAGCAATGGCCTTCGCGATTCTCGCCATGAGCGTTGACCTTCTGCTTGGCTTCACTGGGCTCTCATCGATGGGGCAAGCGGCCTATTTCGGTGTCGGTGCCTATTTGACCGCTGTTCTTGCCACCAAATTTCACTTCGGACTCGGATGGGATTTCTGGATTGTTGTCATTCTCGGAATCCTGATCGGAGCGGCTCTGGCCGCCGTGTTCGGGCTTTTCGCGATCCGCGCGGGCGGCGTCTATTTTCTGATGATCACGCTGGCGCTCGGCCAATGCGTCTGGGGCCTTGCTTATCGCTGGAATTCGCTCACGGGCGGCGACAACGGCATCAATATGTCGGGCCGGCCGAATTTCGGCCTCGACCTTGGGAACGAAGTTACGTTCTTCTATCTCGTGTTCGCGTTCTTCGCGGTCTCGATGGCGCTGATGTACGTCCTGGTGCGCTCCCCGTTTGGGCAGAGTCTTGCCGGGATACGCGAGCGCGAGCTGCGCATGCAAATTCTCGGCTACAACACATGGCTACACAAATATATCGCCTTCATCATTGCCGGCGGCTTTGGCGGACTTGCCGGTGTGTTGTGGGCTCAAACCAATGGCCACGTCAGCCCGGAAACCGTGGTGCTGACCACATCGGTAGATTCCTTGCTGATGGTCGTGCTTGGCGGCGCTGGCACGCTGGTGGGGGCCGCGATGGGCACGGCTATCGTGTTCGGTTTACGGGAATATCTCAGCACGCTGGTGCCGTGGTGGCAGTATGTGCTCGGCGGCGTGTACGTGCTCACCATTCTCTATCTGCCGATGGGCCTGATGGGGTTGCTCTCCCGCGTACGGCAACGAATTAGCTCCAAGAGTAAGGACGAGAGTTTAAAAAAACTCGCGACTAAACCTTCCTGAACTGCAAAGGGAAGGTCACGGTAACAAGGGAGGAATATAGATGACGAACAGGCTAAAGAAGACTTTGCTGGGCAGTTGCCTTGCACTTGGTCTCGGGTTGACCACGCACGCCGGTGCAGAAGAGCTGCGTATCGGCTACATCGCGCCGGTGACCGGCATCTTTGCCCAGGTCGGCAAGGACATGGTGGACGGTTTCCAGCTTTATCTTTCCGAACACAACAACAAGCTCGGCGGCATGGACGTGAAGTTCATCGTCGAGGACGATCAAGGCAAGCCCGACACCGGTGTCACCAAGGCGAAAAAACTGATTCTGCAAGACAAGGTGCAGATGTTCATCGGCGGCCTGCTCGCCTCCAGCGGTTATGCGCTCGCGCCGATCTCGACCGCCGAAAAGACGCTCTACATTTCCTCGGTGTCTTCGGCAGACGACCTGACGCAACGCCAGCTCGAAAAGTATCCCTACTTCATGCGCACGAGCTGGACGTCGTCGCTGCCGCATCACCCGCTCGGACAATGGGCCTGCGACAACGGCTTCAAGAAGGTCATCGTCATCGCGGCCGACTATGCGTTCGGCTACGAAACCGCCGGCGGCTTCCAGTCCGCGTTCGAAGCCTGCGGCGGCAAAGTCATCCAGAAAATCTGGCCACCGCTCGGCACCAAGGACTTCGGGCCTTACATCCCGACCTTCAAATCGGACGCCGACGGCATCTTCACGACAATGGTCGGTCCGATGGCGCTGCAGTTTCCCAAGCAGCTACGCGCCGCCGGAATCAAAACGCCGATCCTCGGGAGCGGCGTGAGCTACGACGAGTTCGTGTTGCCGTTCATGGGTGACGAGGTGATCGGTGACGTTTCCGCCCTGCACTACAGCGCGGCAATCGACACGCCGGCGAACCAGACCTTCGTGAAGGCTTATCGCGAGAAGTTCGGAAAAGTGCCGGGCTATTACTCGGAGAACAACTACACCACCGCGATGTGGCTCGATAAGGCCCTTACCAAGGCCGGCGGCAAGTATCCGGGACCGGAGGAGTTCATCAAGATCATGGCGAGCATCAAGCTCGATGCTCCACGTGGTCCGGTCGAGCTCGACGACATGCGTAACCCGATCGAGAACGTCTACATCAAGAAAGTCGCGAAAACGAAGATGTTCGGTTACGACAAGGACGAGCTCTGGAACACCGTGATCAAGACTTACCCAAAGGTCAGCCAGTTCTGGACCGAGGGTAAGGCGAAGTTCCTGGCGCATCCGGTCTACGACCGCGACTACCCGCCCTGCAAAAACTGCGAATAACAAACGAATGCCGGGGCCCCTAAACAGGCCCCGGCCATCACTTCGAATGCCAAGGATGTATGAGTGAGCAGCGATACTCAGACGAACGGCGGCCAGGTCCCGGCGCTCGAGCTCAAGGGACTGTGCAAGAGCTTCGGCGGTTTGCAGGCCACGCGTGAAGTCACGCTGCGCGTCATGCCAGGCGACCGTCAGGCCATCATCGGCCCGAACGGCGCCGGTAAAACCACGCTGTTCAATTTGATCACTGGAATCTATCCCGTAACGTCGGGGCAAGTGCTGCTCTTTGGACAGGATATTACCGCGTGGCCGAGCCATCGGCGCACCGCGCTCGGAATGGCGCGCACGTTCCAGGTGACCAGCCTGTTTCCGAAACTGACCGTACTCGACAACGTGTTGCTGGCCATCAAAGGGCTGCGAGCTACAAAGTTTGTCATGTGGCGCTTTTTGTCATCGTACAAAGAGGTCTACGACAAGGCCTATCACCTGCTCGAACAAGCAAACTTCCTTGACCGCAAAGATGTCGAAGTCCGGAATTTGTCGCATGGCGAGCAGCGCCAGCTCGAGATTGTGCTGGGCCTTGCCAGCGATCCGAAGATCCTGTTGCTCGACGAGCCGGCCGCGGGCCTTTCTTCAGGTGAGTCCACTGAGATGGCCGAATTCTTGATGAAGCTTGATCCCAAGCTCGCGATTCTCCTGATTGAGCACGATATGGATGTCGTGTTCGACGTCGCATCGAAAATTTCAGTTCTTCATTTCGGAGAGATTCTCGAGACCGGCACGCCCGAACAAATCCATTCGAGCGCCAGGGTGCAGGAAATCTATCTGGGAACCGACTGAAGCCATGGCCATTCTCGAAGTCCAGGACATTCACACCTACTACGGCGACGCCTATGTCCTGCAGGGCCTGTCGCTGCAGCTTGAGCAAGGCCAAATTCTTGGGCTGCTCGGCCGCAATGGCGTCGGCAAAACGACACTGGTGAATTCGATTGTCGGCTTCAATCCGCCGCGTCGCGGTAAAGTCGTGTTCAAGGGCGACGACATCACGCACCAGGCCTCGTTCGAAACCGTGCGCGGCGGCATGGGCCTGGTTCCGCAAGGCCGGCGCGTATTTCCGACCCTTGGCGTCGAAGAAAACTTGCTTGTCGCTGAGCGCAGTCCTGACCGCCACGGCTGGAATTTGCAGCGTGTCTATAAGCTTTTTCCGCGCCTGCAAGAGCGCCGCACGCAACGTGCCAAGACATTGTCCGGCGGCGAGCAGCAGATGCTTGCCATCGGCCGTGCGCTGATGACGAACCCCGATTGCCTCATCATGGATGAGCCGTCGGAAGGTCTTGCCCCGATCATCATTCAAGGCCTTTGGGAGGCGATCGGCACGCTGAAAAAAGAAGGCCTCTCAATTCTGCTGGTTGAACAGAACGCGCATCTCGCGCTGAAGCTGGTCGATTATGTGCACGTGATGAGCAAAGGCCAGGTTGTATATTCCGCCAAGCCTGAAGAATTACGCGCCAACGACGAGATCAAATCAAGCTATCTCGGCATTTAATTCCTGAAAATCCGATCTGGATTGTGGAATCGGCCTGCCCATCGCAACGGGTCGGAGCATTACGCCGCAGCCTATCTGGGCTTTACATCATGGAATGGCTTGGCCGATGATGGGTGAAATTTGGTCCGCCGCGGTGGGGCATGGCGGTCCAATGTGTCACCAAAGCCTGACGGCCCACTTACAATTGCAAGTAAGGCCAGTCAAAATATCAGCCCCAACAGGGGTGTAGAGGGAGGAACGTAATGTCTCGCAAGGTCAGCCGTCGCAAATTTATGGCCGGTACAGCCGCCGGCGCAGTCGCTGCGACTTTCAAATTCCCCGCACCGGCGATCGCGCAAGCGGCGCCATTCAAGCTCGGCCTTCTCACCATCAAGACCGGCCCGCTCGCGCAGGGCGGCATCCAGATGGAGCAAGGCGTCATCACGTACCTGAAAGAAAAGGACAACACTTTTGCCGGACGTAAAGTGGATTTCGTCTCCGCCGACACCGGCGGCAGCCCTGCCGGCGCAAAGACCAAGGCGCAGGAGCTTGTCGAAAGAGACAAGGTCGACACGATTGTCGGCCCGCTCGCGGCGTTCGAACTGCTCGCGATTACCGATTACATCGCACAGGCGAAAACGCCGCTGCTCAGCCTCGCCGCGGCCGAGGACCTGACCCAGCGCCGGCCGAATCCGTATTTCCTGCGCGCGTCAGCCTGCTCGTCGCAGGCCATGCATCCGATGGCCGACTACGCCGCGAAGGAAATGAAACTGAAGAACATGATCACCATCACGGAAGACTTCGCCTTCGGCTACGAGCAGATGGGCGGATTCCAGCAGACCTTCGAAGACAACGGCGGCAAGATCCTCAAGAAGCTGTGGCCGCCGCTCGCCACGCCCGACTACACGCCATACCTCGCGCAGATCGCTGACTGTGATGGTGTGTGCCAGGGCTTCGCCGGCGGAAATCCGCTGAAGTTCATGAAGCAGTACAGCAGCGCAGGCCTCAAGTTCCCGGTGGTGACCGGCCAGACCGGCGGCGATGACGCGTTATTACGCAGCTACGGTGATGAGGCCATCGGCCTCGTGAGTTGCTGCCCCTATACGCTCGACGCCGAGACCGAGGCCAACAAACGCTTCGTTGCCGGAATGCAGAAAAACTTCAACCTTGATCCCGGCTTCTACGCAGCCGGACTCTACATCAACTGCATGGTGATCGACGCGGCACTGAAGAAAACCGGAGGCAAGAGTGACGACAAGGCCGAGTTCATGAAGGCCCTGAGGTCGGTGTCGCTCACCGATACGCCGCGCGGGCCGGTCAAGTTCGACCACCTCGGAAATGCGGTCGGCAACTTCTACATCCGCAAGTGCGAAAAGGTCGGCGGCAAGCTCGTCAACAAGACGGTCAAGACCTATCCGAATGTGAGCCAGTTCTGGACCTATGACGAACAGAAGTTCCTCCAGCAACCGGTCTATTCGCGCGACTTCCCGCCGCTCAAATCATAATGCAAAACGTTGCGCGGGCGCCGTACAGGCGCCCGCGATTCATTGACACGGCGAGCGCGGGACGGCGGCAACCATGAACTTTTGGCTGGTGCTGGCGGTCAACAGCATCACTTTCGGTGGGCTGCTATTCCTGCTCTCTGCAGGATTTTCCCTCATCTTCGGGCTGATGCGGATTCCCAATTTAACGCACGGCTCGCTATTCCTGGTGGGCGCTTATATCGGCGTCACGTTTGTCCTGGGCATCCACGGCTTCCAATTGAATTTCTGGCTCGCGGCCGTTCTGGCGACACTGAGCGTTGCGGCTCTGGGCGCGCTGGCCGAACGGTTCCTGCTGCGCCGAATGCCCGGCGATCAGCTGGCGCAGGTGCTTGTCACGCTCGGCCTTTCGTTCATGGCCGCGGACCTCTGCCTGATGATATGGGGCGGCGATCCGATTTCCGTTCCGACGCCTCCCGAACTTGACGGTTTTGCGCGCTTTGGCGTGCTTGTGTTTCCGGCCTATCGCCTCGCGATTATCGTGATCGCTATTGTGTTCGCGATTGCGCTTTGGCTGTTGCTGGAACGCACGCGTCTTGGCGCCATGATCCGCGCCGGGGTCGATGATCCAGACATGGCGCGCGTCGTCGGAATCCGCGTGTCGCAGCTATTTACAATCGTCTTCGCGCTGGGTGCCGGCCTTGCGGCCTTCGCCGGCATCATCGGTGGGCCGATCCTGTCCGTCTATCCGGGTCTTGACCAGGACATGCTGCCGCTGGCGCTCGTGGTGGTCATCCTCGGCGGGACCGGCAGCCTCCTCGGCTCTTTCGTCGGCAGCATCATCGTCGGCTTCATCTACAACTTCGGCCAAGCGCTCCTGCCAGAGCTTGCATACTTCGTTCTCTTTCTCCCGATGTTGCTGGTTCTGCTGCTGCGCCCGCAAGGCCTGTTCGGCAGGCACGTGCCGTGACAATACGTTTCGTCGCCCTCCTCGCCGCGTTAGCCCTGCTGGTCACGGTGCCGTACTGGATGCCCGGCATCTATTACATCAATGTCTCCAGCCAGATTCTCTTCTACGCAATCTTCGCCCTCGGGCTGAATGTGCTCGTAGGTTATGCGGGACTGGTGTCCCTTGGGCACGCCGGCTTGTTCGGCGTGACGGCCTACGCCACCGGTTACATGTTGCAGCTTGGACTCGGTCATCCCGCGGCGATCCTCATCGCGCTGGTGATCAGCATGATTGCAATGGCGATCTTTGCGGCGCTGTCGCTCCGCTCGACCGGCATCGGCTTCATCATGATCACACTGGCGTTGGGCGAAATCCTCTGGGGTCTCGCCTATCGCTGGATCAGTCTCACCGGCGGCGACAATGGTTTGAGCCTGAAGACGCGTCCCGAACCGTTCGGCTATTCATTGTCCGACGTGAGCACGTTTTATTACGCAACGCTTGTCGTTTTCCTGCTGTCGCTTGCGGCAGTGGCGGTATTTGTGCGATCGCCGCTTGGCGCAGCCCTGATGGGCACGCGTGATCAACCGCGCCGCATGAACGCGCTCGGTTATCACGTCTGGGCAATTCGTTTCTATGCTTGCTTGTTTTCCGGCCTGCTGACCGCCGTGTCCGCCATCCTGTTCGTTTACTACACGCAATTCATCAGCCCGCAGACATTGGCCCTCACCTCATCGGCCGAAGTATTGCTCATGGTTATTTCGGGTGGCGCCGGGACACTACTTGGGCCGATCGTCGGAGCCACTCTCGTCGTCGTGGTCAAAACGGTCGTGAGCGGCTTCATCGAGCGCTGGAATTTCCTGCTCGGCGCCATCTTCGTCGCTATTGTCATCCTGATGCCCGAAGGCCTGGTGCCGGGAAGCGCCCGGCTGTGGCGGCTGGCGTGGCGCAAACGCGAACGCAGCACGGCCGCAGTTGCTGGCGGGGCGGAGGCGAAGCCATGAACGCCCTCACGGTCACGGGCCTCTGCAAATCGTTCGGCGGCTTGCATGTGACCACTGACGTCAACCTCAATGTCGAGCCGGGCGAACGCCGTTTGATTATCGGCCCGAATGGCGCCGGCAAGACGACTTTGTTCAATCTGATTACCGGCGAACTGACGCCGGATTCCGGTTCGATCCAACTGTTCGGCCAGGATATTACCCGTGTGCCGAGTCGCCGGCGCGCGCACCTTGGTATGGCACGCACCTACCAGATCATTACGCTGTTTGCGCGCGATACCATCGTTCACAACGTCACGCTGGCGCTGCTCGGCCTGTCGCCGGCGCGCTGGAATCCGCTGATTGATTTGCGACGCCAAGGCCACTTCGTCGAACACGCACAAACGGCGCTAGAGCGCGTCGGTCTCGGTCATATTGCAAACCGGCCGCTCGCGCAGACTTCTTACGGGGAGCG
This sequence comes from Pseudolabrys sp., assembly GCA_049674125.1. Taxonomy (GTDB): domain Bacteria; phylum Pseudomonadota; class Alphaproteobacteria; order Rhizobiales; family Xanthobacteraceae; genus Pseudolabrys. The sequence goes on from JBATYN010000544.1 coordinate 8,103, forward strand.
CCGCCGCGTCGAGATTGCAATGGCGTTGACGCAAAATCCGAAAATACTGTTGCTCGATGAACCTTTCGCGGGTTTGTCGATCGACGAACGCCGCGACGTGCAACAGTTATTGCTGGCGATCCCGCGCGACGTCACTATCGTCATGATCGAGCACAACATGGACGTTGCGTTGGAGTTCGCCGAGCGCATTACGCTTTTGCATTTCGGCGAGGTGATCGTTGAAGGCAATCGCGCCGAGGTGGTTGCCGATTCTCGCACGCGGGAGGTCTACCTTGGCCACTAGCGCGCTCAGTCTCAGCCACATCGACGCCTATTACGGCGACAGCCATGTGCTGGGCGACGTGTCTTTCGAACTCGGCGAGGCCCGCATGCTCGGGCTGCTGGGCCGAAACGGCGCCGGCAAATCGACATGCATGAATGTCACGATGGGGCTGTTGCCACCGCGCCGCGGTGAAATCGTGGTCTTCGGCGAACAAGTGGGCGGCCTCTCGCCCGAGATGATCGCGGCACGCGGCGTCGCGCTGGTACCGCAAGGCCGCCGCATCTTCAAGAGCCTGACCGTGCGTGAGAACCTCGCTGTCGCCGCGCGCAAACCCGATGCCGGCAGCAAGCACGCGCCGTGGACCACCGACACCGTGTTCGGAATGTTTCCGCGCCTCGCCGAGCGGCGCAATCAGATCGCCGCGCACCTTTCGGGCGGCGAGCAGCAAATGCTGGCGATAGGACGCGCATTGATGGGCAACCCGCGCGTATTGCTGATGGATGAGCCATCGGAAGGCCTGGCGCCGCAGATCGTCGCCGAAGTCATGACAACGATCCGCAAGCTGAAGCAAAGCGGGCTATCGATCGTTTTGGTCGAGCAAAATCCGAAGCTGGTCTTTGATGTCGCTGACGACATCGTCATCCTCAATACCGGCCGCGTCGCCGTGGTCTCGACGCCATCGAAGCTGGAAAAAGACGGCGTCGATTTGCGCCAGCACCTCGGGGTGTTCTGACGTCTTCACGTTGAAAATCGGAAGCGCAAGGGTTACTGGATCATCCGCCTTCGCGGGTGATGACAAACGAGAGGCTTGAAATGGCTGACATCTGGAACAAATACGCCGACACCGCAGCGCGCAAGCATGGCAAGCCGGGGCGCGACGTGCGGCCGAAAAGCCTCACCGTCGATATGCACGCGCACGTCGCGGTGCCGCGAGTCGCCGAGATCGTGACGCCGCATCTCAAGCAATCTACTGATCCGCTGGTTCAGGACTCGACACCCGAGACGCAGGCCCTGATGGCAAAGCAGGCGGCCGACATCCGCACGCGCATAAGCACCACGGACGAGCGCTTTAGCGTTATGGACGAGATGGGCGTCGACACACAGCTCATCTGCCCGGCGCCGCCGCAAATCTATTACTACCTGCCCGTCGATGTCGGCGTGCAGGCCGCCCGCGCCCTTAACGAAGGCATTGCCGAATATGTCAGCAAGCATAGCGACCGGCTGGTTGCGCTCGGCGGCGTGCCGATGCAGGACGGCAATGAGGCGGCGAAAGAACTTGAGCGTTGCATGAAGCAACTCAAGTTCAAAGGCGTCGAGATTCTCACCAACGTCAACGGCAAGGAACTATCCGATCCTGCTTTCGCGCCGTTTTGGAAGAAAGCCGAAGAGCTCGACGCACTGGTGTTGATCCACCCAACCGGTTTCACCCAGCCGCAGCGTTTCGCGCGCTTTTACTTCAACAACGTCATCGGCAACCCGCTCGACACCACGGTGGCGCTGCACTACTTGCTCTTCGACGGCGTCTTCGAACGGCATCCCAAGCTTCGCGTTCTGGCCGTGCACGGCGGCGGTTTCCTCGGTGCCTATTCCGGCCGCATCGATCATGCCTGGGGCGCCCGGTCGGATGCGCACGGCAATTTGCCGAAGCCGCCGACGACCTATCTGCGGCGGAACGTCTACTTCGATACAGTCGTTTTCACGCCGCATCAGCTCGAGGCGCTGGTCAACACCTTCGGCGCCGACCACATCGTCATGGGCACCGACTATCCGTTCGATATGCTGGAATACGACCCGATCGGCCATATCAATTCTGTCGCCAGTTTCGACGACAGCACCCGCGCCGCACTGGCCGGCGGCAACGCCAAGAAGTTGCTGGGGATGTGAACTGCCGATTTGGCATAACCTTTCTTCCGCTCATTCCCGCGTAAGCGGGAATCCAGTTGTCTTGCTCTGGGTCCCCGCTTTCGCGGGGACGAGCGGGTAAGAGGTCACGCATACAAAAAATCCAGCACCGCAGTTTCGGCAATCACCGCCGCATCGTTGCTGTGCCGGCCGGCGCGCGCCTGTTCTTCCTGCGTGCGCGTGGCTTGCAAATAAGCGCCGAGATGCCGCGCGCGCTGGATGATCTGGTGGTTTTGCGGTAAACGCGCGGCTTCGAAGCCATTGAGCGCGGTTTCAACATTTGCATCGGATTGGAGCGCGCCCGCCAATGCAGCCGCATCGTCCGCCGCCTTGGAAACGCCGGCCGCCACATGCGGGCGGGCGACAAAGGCCGCATCGCCGACGATCGCAACCCGTCCGAAC
>JBATYN010000545.1:0-4380 GCA_049674125.1 Pseudolabrys sp.
GTATTGATGAGTTCAATATCGATCAGGGGCACTTCGCTGAACTTCAGGACCGGGTACGTTTCCCAATCGATTGAAGCGACACCGTTGTCGAAACGCACTTGTTCTTTGAGAACCCAACTCGCCGACTGAATGATGCCGCCTTCGAGTTGGTTGATGACGCCATCAGGATTGATCACCAGGCCGGCATCCGTCGCACACCAGACGTGATGCAGGCGGATTTCTTCATCGACCGACAATTCGACCACCACCGCGGAATATGCGGCGCGGTTTTTGTAGCGGGCGAAGGCGATGCCGCGGCCAGTTCCCGTAGCGGCAACTGCACCGGCTTGCCAGCCGGCCATGGCGGCAACCTTCTCGATCACGGCGCGAGCACGCGGATCGGCGGTGATCGAAAGGCGGTACGCAACCGCATCCTTTGCAGCGCGCTCGGCGAGCTCGTCAATGCAGCATTCGAGCGCAAAAACATTCGGCACGGCGCCGAGCCCACGCAGTGCCGACGTGCGTACCGGGGTTTCCGTAACAAGGTGATGGAGAATGCGTTTGGCGGGTATGTCGTAGAGCGGTTCGGCATTGCGCGTGGCGCCACCACCGTTTGATTCCGGCACGTCGTTTGGCGGCGGCTCGCGTGGCGGATCGGGCAGGGCGAGGGCGCCAAGCAGATTTCCGCCCGCGCCGGGCCGCAGGTTATGTGTTGGGCTCCATATTTCCTGGGTCCAATCGACGGGCTTCCCGGCTTCGTCGAGCAGGGCGCGCACCTTGACCACCATCGCCGGCGTCTTTGGCTCGTAGATGAATTCTTCCTCGCGCCTCCAACGCACGCGGATGGCCTGACCCGGCTTCTGCATAGCGATGATTGCAGCATCGGCGGCTGCATCATCTGCGCCATTGTGGCCGTAACAGCCCGAGCCCTGGACGTGGTGGACGATGATCGAGGACGGTTCGAGCTTCAGTGTCTTCGCGATCGCTGCCCGCAGGGGATAGACACCCTGGCAATGTGTCCAGACCGTCAGTTTGGCGTCCCTGTAAATGGCGAGGCCGCAGGAGGGTGAGATCGAGGCGTGGGCGAGATAACCCCGCGTGTAGGTCGCCTCGTAGCGCTCTCTGCCTTGAGGATTGCCGGCGTCCGGCGCGCCGAACACCCGTTCGACGACCGGCCGTTGCAGCAACCAGCTGGCTTCCTGTTGGGTCGGTGTCGGGACCTCAACGTTCTGCCACGTTACGTGCTCCGTGGCTGCGATCGCGGCCGCTTCGACTGCGGTTTCGTCGTCGCCGATAATGGCCAGGAAGTTTCCGTTGCGCACAAATTCGACCGGCCCCTTGGCGGCGCGACGAATGGCGTTCTCATCGATCGAACCGATTGTAGCGCCGCGGTTCGGCTGGCGAACAACGCGCGCATGCGCCATGCCGTCGATGTGCATGTCGTGAATGAAGGCGCTGGCTCCAAAAATTTTGCCAGGCAGATCGAGGCGAGGCGTGCTCGTGCCGATGGTCTTGAGATCAGCGGCACGTTTGCGCGTTCCCTCACCGGTGGCCTTGCCGGTGAGATCGACCGCGCCGGAAAGTGTCCAGTAATCTTGTCCCGTCGATTTGCCGTCGCGATAGATGCAACCATCGCGGACGGACAATGCGTCCACATTGCAACTGAGGATTTTCGCGGCCTGCGCAAGAAAAAGAGCACGCACATCGGCGCACGCCTGGCGCATTGCGACGCCGCCGAACTGAATCGATTGGCTGCCGGCCGTGTAGCCCTCGTTTGGCGCCTTCTCGGTATCGCCCGAGTGGACGGTGATCTGTTCGATCGCGACGTCAAGTTCGTCGGCGGCGATTTGCGCCATGGCGGTGAGTACGCCCTGTCCCAGCTCGACCCGCCCGGTCAGCACGGTCACCTTGCCGGGTGAAGGGAATGCGACCCATCGGTTGAGGTTGGGATTGTCGCTGAGCGGTCCGGGCAGCGGAGCGTTCATTGTCGCGCTCCTGCGCGCATAACTGCCGCGGCTTTTTCTACCGCACGCATAATGCGGTTATGGGACCCGCAGCGGCAGATGTTGCCGTCCAGTGCTTGCGCGATCTCATTGCGCGACGGTTGTGGATTCTTGTCGAGAAGTGCTTTGGCCGAAATCAAAATCCCGGCGAGACAATAGCCGCACTGGCCGGCTTGCTCATCGAGAAAGGCCTGTTGCAATGGGTGAGGGCGCTCGGCACTCCCCAGACCCTCCACAGTAATCACGTGCTTTCCAGCCACGCTCCACGCCGGCTTTGTGCAGCATTTCTCCGGCGCGCCGTCGATCAGCACCATGCAGCAGCCGCATTGTTCGAGCCCGCAGCCAAAGCGCGTGCCCAGCAGGCCAAGCTTGTTACGCAGCACGTCGAGAAGAGGTGTCTCCTCATTGTCGAGTGACACGCTTACGCTTTTGCCATTGACCGAAAAGTCGAATGTTTTAGGCAAGCGCGCTCCTAGAAACCGAACTGCTCGCGCAAAATGCGTTCGTCGAGGTTGTGGCCCGGATCGAACAACATATTGATCGATATGGTGTGATCCATCCCGATGTTGACGTTGCGAACCGACCGCACTTCGTCATGGTCGGCGACCGCAGCGACCGGTCGCTTGTCAGCGTCCATAACTTCAATCGTGACATTCGCCTTGTCGGGCAGCAGTGCGCCGCGCCAACGCCGAGGGCGAAACGGGCTGATCGGCGTCAGCGCAAGCAGCGGGGCATTGATCGGGATGATCGGACCCTGCGCCGACAGATTATAGGCGGTGGAGCCTGCCGGCGTTGCAACGAGCACACCATCGGAAACGAGTTCGGTCAGCCGCTCCTGACCATCGATCAGGATGCGCAAATGTGCGGCCTGTGCGCTCTGGCGGAATAGCGAAACCTCGTTGATGGCGCGGTGCTTGTGGGTTCGGCCTTGAGCGTCGCGCGCTTGCATCACCAGAGGGTGGATGATCGTGATGTGTGCCGCGGCGAGCCGTTCCGCCAAACCCTCTTCTACGAATTCGTTCATCAGAAATCCGACCGTCCCGCGATGCATCCCGTAGATCGGCTTGCCGGAATTCATGAACTTGTGCAGGGTCTGCAACATCAAGCCATCGCCGCCGAGCGCAACAATCACATCGGCCTTGGCGGGATCGACATTGCCATAGCGCTTTTCGAGCTTGGCATAAGCCTCTCGCGCCTCGGGCGTCTGGCTAGCCACGAAAGCGATATGCTGAAAACGGTTGAGCGGCGGGCTCATTTGGGGACCTAACGATGGAACGCGCGGTGCTCGTCTATACGACTTGGTCGTCAATTGTCGAGGCGGAGCAGGCGGGACGCACCATTGTAGAGCGGCGGCTGGCCGCCTGCGTGAATATCTTGCCGGGAATGATCTCGCACTATTGGTGGCAGGGCAAACTAGAGCGGGCCGATGAGGTGGTTATGATTATCAAAACCCGCGCATCGATGGCCGAACCGGTCCATGGCGCGGTGAAAGAGCTGCACAGCTATACAACACCCGCCATCATGGATTTGCCGGTGGAAAACGTCGATCCAGACTACCACGCATGGATCGTCGGCGAGACGTCCCAATAGCATCATGCCCGGCACGAAGCCGGGCATGACATGGTCGTGACGCTCTGGCTCTGGACCTTAATAGGTCGCCTTACCGTCGATCACGTCTTTCAGCTGGCGATATTCTTCGCAGGTGGTGTTGCCGCAGATCAGCTGCACCTTTTGCAAGTCGTCCAGGGCTTTCAGCCGGTTGCCCTGTTCCATTTGCCACATGCCATAATAAGACCATGTCCGCACGTGGTTTGGATCGGCGGCGAGCGCTTTTTCATACCAAACTTTGGAGTCATTGTAGTCGCCGAGCTTGCGATAGGAATAGCCGATGTAGTTGGCGACGTCCGGATGCTCATCGTGGCCGAGCGCGTGCATCGCGGCGATGCCGCCTTGATAATTGCCATCGAGGATCATCGCGCGCGCGGCGCGATAGTCACGCAGGAATTTCTCCTGCGCCAGCTGCTGCTGTTGTTGTTCGATGACGTTGTTATCGTTCTTCTTCTTTTTCTTTTTGCTGTCATCGGCGGGTGGCGGGTTGTCGGTGCCCATGGCGTAGACCGCCACCGGCTTGAAACTGATCGCTGTCACGAGCAGTGCAGCGGCGGCGAAGACACCTGCGTGGCGAAGGGCTTTGGTCAAGGTCATAGCGAAGCTCTCCTAAAAATAACCGACTCTGGGTGGGACGATACGACAAAATCGGCGGATAGGAGAAAAACAATCCGTGATGGGGACCTAGTCCTTTAAAACAAACAATAACGCGATCGTGAAGCCTCCCTCCAAAAAGCGGCCAGGGAAGGGCTGCTTGACTCGCCTTGGCGTTCAAGAGAACATTTTACCG
>JBATYN010000546.1:0-2055 GCA_049674125.1 Pseudolabrys sp.
CGCCACCACCATAGTAGCCGGTGCCGTAGAAGGGGCCGCCCCCGAACCCACTGAACCCGCCGAGCAATGCGAGGACAAGAATGATGAGGATGATCGTTCCGAGTGACATAGCCATGTCTCCTTTTCCGAAAGCGCAAAGCCGTCGCGGCTGGCGGCCTCTATTGATATTTTCTAACTAGGATCGGATGCTCACCGCGAAGCAATTATCCGAACGATCCTGGCTTCGTTCGCGGGGTTTCTCAGGTCAAATTCACAGTTGTGATCGAAGTGCGGCCAAACGCGTTTTGAACACTCCGCACCCCTTGCCCCGGTAGGAATGCGCTTCTCGGTCGCGGCAGCCGCTATTAACGGGATCGTGTCGCTGACATTCGCGGTCGGTGCGGGCGAAGTGACGGAAACAAATATCCCAGCAGCAGCCGCTGCGGCGGTGATCGCAACAACGGGTTTGAACATTTTGTCTCTGGCCACCGATGTACGGCCGGTGAACGTGCGCAGGGAACAAAAGTTCCAACGGTGGGAAGAATCAGGGCGTTGGCGAGCCAGCCCAGCTTAAGCGCCGATGCGACGCCTCTTCGCCCGTACTCGCATGCGGTAACGCGCGTAATTCTTAGTTGAGGCGGCGGATAGGCTGCCTCCCGTTGCTAAGGCGGTCATGATCGTCAGATTGGCCTCACTGAAGGCGAGGGCCTTTTCCAACACCATTCGCCGAGCTTCTGGCTGCGCGAGCCGTCGTCGGGCCGGCAGACAATGCGGGCAGTGAGAATGGAGAACGTTATTTTGCCGCTTCTGAGGCAATAGCGGTCCCCTATTTGGCAGAGTTCTTTAATCCCTACGTCGGCTTTTGGCACTTAGCGGACCTCGCTGAGCAGCCGGGACAGGCGGACACCATGCAAGCGCTCTTTGAACTCTTCCAGCTTGAGCACGTTAGGCCAGCTGAGGGGTAACATCCCAGGAGAGAAGAAATGTACGCCAAGTTAATAGCAGCGGCAGCTATCGGAGCTTTGCTGTCGACATCGGCCTTTGCTCAGACATCCAGTTCTACGCAAAACGCCTCTGCCAAAGGAGAATGGCAGTCCTCCAAGCTTATCCACATGAACGTCTATAATGCTCAAAACGAAAAGATTGGTGACATCAAAGAGCTCATGCTCGACAAAAGCGGAAAAGTCGAGAACGTCGTTATAGGAGTCGGCGGCTTTCTCGGTATGGGAGAGCACGACGTAGCCGTCAATTTTGATCGACTCAAGTGGTCAGACACTGCTGCGACCACGGGATCAGGTCAATCAGCCTCAGAATCGAAAAAAACTGATCGCAATTATCCTGATCACGCGGTGCTTAACGCAACGAAGGACCAGCTAAAGGCGATGCCCAACTTCCAATACAGCAAATAGGAGCGGAACCTTAATCGCAGTCGTCGATACAATAGGCCGCCTTTGCCGGCGGCCTATTCATTTTAGGCGGCTCCAGGGCGATTTCCGCTTATTGCACTTAGCGGACATTTCGAGCATGGCAGCATTGCATCGCATTTGCAGCGGCAAAAAGCTTAAGGCGTTACACATGCTAACTGCAGATGCAGACGAATTATTCGGAGTATTTTGTTTCGCTCTTGGCAAATAGCGGACATCGGCTTGCGCGCTGCACATTGTCTGCGTTCGGGGCAATACGGCTATTGGTAATAATTCGGAACGAGCTTCATGATGAGAATGGGGACGAATGACGAGACACTAAGGCCGAAAATGCCAATGAAAATGAAAGGGATGGCCAAACTTCGCATGACAATCTCCACTAAAGTGCGTCAGCCCTTGAAGATCATCTCAAGTGTACACCGTTCTTGAACATGCCGTCCTCGGCGCGCGAGCTAACAAATAAAATCGCGCTAGAACACGACACCGTCCTGGTTGAGCAGAGCAAAGATGGTCGGGGAGAAGGAACGATATTGGGCTGATGGCTTTGCTTGTCTGACCATCGCACTCGCGCTGCTGATTTTCGTCGACTCAGGGTGGCTCGCAACCCGACGTGGGTTTGGAAGGAGATGATACTATGGCCGCACCTCGTTAC
>JBATYN010000547.1:0-3059 GCA_049674125.1 Pseudolabrys sp.
GACCGATCGCGATTACGCGACAATTGCGATCTCGATTGCTGCAATTGGCCAGAGCACTGTCGATGGCCGCCTGCTCGCCGAGAGCCCCCAAGGCGAACCCAGGATCGCCGCCGTTGCCGACGGCGACCGCATTCCAGCCGGTTGTGACATTGCCGAGGCGTCGCGCCACATCGCTCCTCAATTCCGGAAGGATAAGGGCGTTTGTGTTTGCTTGGAAAAATCCGGTGACCTTCATCGTGGTCGGAATCGCAACAACAAAGCGGTCGTCGACGGCGACAATCATACACGGAGCTCCATGGCGGCCGCACCATTCGAGTGTCCTGCGTATGGCTTCCTCTGGACTCGACTCACCGTGGAGCCAGGACCACGCTCCCGTCGGCGAGAGCGCCACCGCTTTCGATTTGGCTGCGCCACTATATTCTTTCGCCAACATGGTCTTCATACGGTCTCCGACCAGCGGCAAGTTTATGGCATCGAACGGTCGTTCAACCGACGTATTAGGAACAAACCAAGGTTGAGGCGGCAGCGGTGGATAGCTACCAGTGTACACTACGGTATTGCCGAGTGCGTAAAGATCGCACCGAAGATCCCTGTGCCCTTCAGCGTCCGTGGCCTGCCGGCAATTGTCGAGCGCCGCAGCCTTGGCAGCGTTATCGTTCGCTTGGCCGGTGATGAAACCAATCCGCATCAAACTAATTGCAAGCGCTTTGTGACCGTCCGCCGGCAAATATGTATTTCGGATCGTTGCGCGGCCGCGATCGGAAATGAAGGGCACCAGTTCCGGCACCAGCGATTCGGCTTTCTTTGGCTCCGGCTTCGGTTCCGACGGCTGTGAAGGGATACTTGGTACGGCCACCGGCTTTGATGCGCGATTCTGATAAAGCCACGCGCCGCCAAATAAGAGCGCAACGCTCACGACTCCGCCAATCGTTGGCAAGAGCCAACCCCTTCGTGCAGGATATTTGGGATCGAAACGAGCCACCCCGCCCAGCGGTTGAGTGGCGCTGTAGCCTGGCGTAACCCCTCCTGTTTGCCACCTCGAACCTGGTGCCGACGTTTCGTTCGCTGCAGCGGCGCTGGTGTTCAGTAGCGCCTTAATGGTGACGGCAAGCTGTTGAAGATGTTTCTCAATCGGCGGCGTCATGGCGTCGAGCCAATGTATGTCGCCAAGGAAATATTCCATAGACTTTGTTGGGGAAACCTTTTCGATCCGCAGAGGCATGATGGCGACCCCTTTACTGGCGGCGCGTTCGATCTCGCGACGAACTTGTGGCGAGTCGTTGGCGCTAGACGAGAAAATAAGGACCATCACGCGGCATTGGTCGATAGCATCGATGATAGCAGCAGCATATTCCCGACCGGGTAAAATGTCCCGCGGCGCTACCCAACAACGAATTCCGGCAGCCTCAAGCACTGCGCAAGCTGCATCCGCCGCCGTCTTGTCGGCGCTCGCATAACTGATGAATGCATCAAACTCCATCGGCATCGCGGCGTATGGCATGAGCGGCGATATTTATGTGTGATACTAACTCATTGGACGCTACAGCGAAATCGCTTGGACTGACGATACCTCCGGGCTTGCTGAGCGCCGCCGATGAGGCCATCGAATAAGAAATCTGATGTCCGCTATTGGCACAAAGCAGACATGACGTATTGCACTGCGAATGTCCGCTTTTGAGGGTAGAGCGGACAATGAAAAGCTACTGGTGAATGTCCGGTATTGAGGTAACGGCCGACATAACACGTCTGCGATCGAGCAACTCAGCGTCGCTGGCTAAATCGCGCCATTGTTTGGCGAGGTCTAGGAAAAAATTTCGCTGAGCGACATCAGCGGTTTCTTGCGCCAGTTCTTCGCAGTGTCTTGCCCTCTGCCAGAATTCGTCCACGCGTGAAATCATGTTCCGCTCCTAGAGACATCATTCGGCGGCGCGCTGATGGGGCTGCCCTTCGTGCATCCTATGCGTGCGAAAGTACTCGAGTATGAAAACGCGGATTGCCGAGGATAGATTGCTGTGCTTCCGGTTTTGGTCGATGTGTGCCACCAACTCCGACAACGTCGCCTGGTGGGAATGCGCGATGTCCTTCAGGTGGCTCCAGAATGCATCTTCGAGACTGATGCTCGTCTTGTGTCTCTCAATGACGACGGAATGTTTGACGACTGAGGATTTCATCAGGGCACCTCAAAGCCCCCCGTATCAAAATACGGCACATTGGGAATCGTGAGGGGTAGCTCTGTACAGTGCGGTCGGCCGTCGCTTCATAGCGTCTTTTATTGCTTAGATAAAAAACTCCAAATTGCATTAAAATGAAAACTCGTCTGCTTTTGGCACAAAGCAGACACCGCCTCGTGCACCGCACATGTCTGCTTTCGGGGTAAGAGCGGACATAACGTTTTGCATTGCAAATGTCTGCTTTTGACCCAAAGCGGACATGCAGCTGCCGCGGTTAATGGACGAGTGGGGTGCCGTATTTGGCAACCAATTTGACGAGCTCGGCCTGACGAGACGTGCCGGTTTTTTCGAACAGATGCCTGAGGTGCGTCCTCGTCGTTGCTTCGGAAATCCCAAGCACCTCGCTTGCTTCGGGCACGCCGCCGATTTCAACGAGCGCGAATAGGACACGAAGCTCCGCGGGCGTCAGCTTGAATTGCTTGGCCAGTGCTTCCGGCGGGGACAAATCAAGTGCGGCCTTGTGCACGAAAATTGTCGCTACTGCACAATAGGAGATGCCCGCCTTGCGCCGGGCCCCGGAAGTCAGCGGCAGGACATTGGCCACATAGGATTCGTCCTCGCGCCCTTTTAATGGGACGGCAATGCCTTTGCGGCCCAACGCAGGGTCGCCGCTTTCGGAAGCGGCGAAACTTTCCAGCAAGGCGTGGCTGGCGGCTTCATCAATTGCGCCAAGATGACCGCCAACCGAACGCAATACTTTTGCCTCCGCCAACATGGAATGACCGCTGGCATTGGCGTGAACGATACGGCCTGATGAATCGACCATGAACATTCCCGCGGTGAGCGTATCGAAACTGTCGGCGAGCGCTGCGGCCTCTACTTTTTTTA
>JBATYN010000548.1:0-1828 GCA_049674125.1 Pseudolabrys sp.
GCGCCGGTTCTTGCGCAGCGCCGGGCGCGGTAAGCGTGGCCGCGAACGGGTCGGCGGTATCAGATTCTGGCGGGGAGGATGGTGCTGCCGTTGACGACGGAGCGGAGGCTGCCGCTGGAGGCGAAGCCGACGCGGGCGCCGCCTTCAGAGTCGCCGCGAAAGGATCGTCCGGCTCTGCGCCCTTGCCATCCTGCGAGCCGTCTGGGGCGAGCTTCAGGCCCCCCTGTTGCTGCAACTGGCTATAGATGTTTCGCACCGAGCTGGCGTAGGCGGCCGTCGCTGGCCCGCTCCCGTTATAGGCGGCCGTTGATGCATCGACATTCGTATTGCCAGCCGAATCGGTGTGCTTCGCATCCAGCATAGCGAGATAACGCGCGGCCGCGTCGATCGCAGGGGACGGCGTATAGGCATCGGACTTTGACAGGCCGAGCATTTGCGCCGTGCCAGGCATGATCTGCATCAAGCCATATTCGCCGCTGGTCCCTGTCTTTGTCGGGTCCTCTCCGCTTTCCTGTATCGCGTGCGCCTTTATGCGCAGCGGGTCCACGTTGTATTTATATCCGGCCTCGTCGTAGAGACCATCAAAGTTCGCCATATCAGCCATTAGGGGTTAAGTAGTCCGCGTGTTACCGCATCGTTGTATTTCGCGCGGAATTGCTGCTTGTCCGGCATCGCGTTGTAGGCCGCCTCCTTCTGCTCGCGAGTCATCCCCTTGATCTGATATCCCCACTGATAAACCCGTGGGTCGAATGTCTTATTGAAGTCGGTCAGGAAGTTGTTGGCATTAGCAGGGTTGTTGCCGGCTTTCAGCCATTGGTCATATGCAACTCCGCGCGCCTTGATCGCGTCGGCATTGCCCTGGAGCATTGCAATACTCTGTTGGTTGCCCAGCTTTGACAGGTCACGGTTTGGGTTAGCTCCCATCGTCGTTGTCAGCTTCTCATCCGTTCCGACGCCGAGCGCCCCAGCCTGAGCAAGCGCGATCTGCTTGGCCACCTTGGCGAAGCCCTCCGACTTCGCCACCTGATCGGCCGTCATAGTGCCAGCGGGAACGCCAAGCTGATGAGCAAGAGCGTTCCATCGTGCTTCGCGCTCGGCAAGCGGTCCGGTTGAAATGCCGGAGAGGTCCGACTCCATCGTGAGAAGCTGAGACTTTTGTGTTGTTGCTGCGTTGGCCTGATCATAGATCGCGTTACCGGCGTTGATTGCGGCCGTTGCTCCCGGCGGTTGCTCGGTCGGCATAAACCCCGGCGGATTAACTGCGGCTTGCTGTCCGCCGTCGGCCGGCGAAGACGCGGGACCGCCGGCGGCGGATGGCGTAGTTGGCGGCGGCTGTGCGGGATATTTGCCGTTGTTCAGGCCCCACCCAGGCGGCTTCAGATTGCCCTGAGCGTCGAAGCGCGAGCCAATCGGCACGCTCCCAGGTTGGCCGCCAGCACCAAGCGTCTGCTGCGTTTGCGTTTTTTCGCCCGGTGTTAGAGTTCTCGCTAAACCACCCGGCGCCGGAAGGCTACCGCCGACGTTGCCGGGGCTTGGCTGGTATGTCGTCACCGGAACCGCCACGCCACCGCCGGTATCCTCCAGCGTTGTCTGTCCGGTCTGCCGATGAATGCGGTCCAGGGCGGTTAGCGCACCCACACCCAAATGATACGCGAACGTCTGGCGATCGGCGGGGTTCTGCATGCCTAGGAACCGCTGCCGCGTGGCCTCGACTTCCGACTTCGGCAGGCCGTCGTTCAACGCCTGATCGAACATTGCATTCACGTTGGCATCCGACGGGTTCTTGATGAGCGGAGCGGAATAGTGGCTGATGAGCGCATTGTGCGCC
>JBATYN010000549.1:0-18421 GCA_049674125.1 Pseudolabrys sp.
CTTCAAAAGAATCCCGCGTTCAATGTGAAAACCTTTGAACATCACGATGGGCCCTGGGTGATCGAGCCAACGTTTGCTCACGCGCTGGCGGAAGGGATCGTCCCCGCCAACGCACCCAATCGCGAGGCCTTGGTCCAGCGCATCGGGGAAATTCTTGCGACCGAACAAGGTCAAGAAATCAGGTTCGGATGGTATGGGTTCGACAAAAAAATCGACCTCGAGACCAGAGGAGAGGCGATGCTGGCCATCCTCGACAATGGGATTACGGCTAAAGGCCTGCAACAGACAAATAACCCATGGGAAAATCCTGATCTTCTCAAAGCCATCGTTGCCAAGAGGATGGCTGGCATTAGCGAAAGATTGGAGAAGCTCGGCATCGAAGTCGACGTGCCCATCAAGTTCAGAAAGCGCGAGGACTTGGTCAACTTTGTCGCCATTACCTCGGGCCTCCCACCGGATCATCCGAAGGTGAAGCCGATTGTGGATCAGCTTTTTAGACAAGGCGGTCACGAGCCGGTCGTTTCGTTCAGACCCGTGTTTTTCTCCAGCAGAACGACCGGAGTCGTGCAATTTCCGTTGTACCGCACCGACGTTCTTTACAGCTTCGGCGCGGACCGGTCTGGCCTGGACCAATTGATCAGACCTTTGTCGATGACGCGCCGCGAGCCTATAAAACCGAGCCGCACAAAAGCGCATTTGAAATATGGATGGGAACGACCCAGCTGCCTTCGGGGGTGGTCGTCTCCCTTGTGGGCGGTCGTATTTCCCGCGATAAAACCGGCGCTCTGGCGCTTGAGGTGAGGGATACATCGGAAAAGGGTGGCGACGCCGAAAAAGTCGTAACGGCCGCCATGATGGTCGGAGGCATTTTCGCAGGCGGCGCGACGCTTGTGGGCGCGGGCAGCTGGTTTGTATCGGGAATGGGTCTGGCATCCTCTCTCCATGGAGCCGGCAGCGCCATCGCGGGGCTGGCCGATCGCGCCGCCCATGACCAGAGCAACGCGTGGTCGGACCCCGAAGGGCGTGCGCTAAAATTGGGCCTGGCCGCGAGTGTGGCCGGCCTGGGCATGTTTGGCGTCGGCCCGGTCTTGAAAGACACCATCTATGCCGGCCGGCTGACCCAAGAAATGGCGCTGGCTACTAGCCTGGTGAACACGGCCGGGACTGTCACGGATGGCGCGACTTTCGTAAACGGGCTCGTTTACTTGATAAAACATCACCGTCACATGCCGGACGAGGAATTTGACCCAGCCTTTGGGCAATTGATCTCGCAGGCGCTGATGTCGGGCGTGGGTATCGTTCAGGCTGGCGGTCTGCGGGCTGTCGTCAATCCAATGGTCAGCGCGCGTATGCTCATCGCGGAACATCTCCCGCCGCCGCGCGTCCATTACGCAAGCAAGGAGGTCCATTTCGGAAGCAGGGAGGTCGCGGGCAATGCGGTCGAAATCCGCCTGGTTGACGGCCACTATGAAATCTTCGCCGGCCCGCATGCAGATCCGGAGCGGATCGCGCACCATGTCAAGGTTGCCCGTCAATTAGAAGGCGACATTACCTTTACAGGGATGCTCGGCCGCTGGCTCGGAGTCCGGTCAGACAAGGAAATAGCCACCGTCGTTGCCGACATCGGCAAACTCGACTCCTGGATCGCCCAACAGACGCTTAAGCTTGAGTCTCATACTCCGACGTCGGCTGAGCCTCTGACGCCGGCTGAGCGCGATGACGTCCTCAACGATATCGCGGTCTGCAAGCAGAGCCGGGACGAACTGACCGCTAGGTTGGTCGAGTTGCGCAACAGGCCTGACGACGATCGCGGCGGTCAGCCCGTCCGTTTACCGGATTCAACGGGTAGCCCCCCGAATAGAGTTCATTTCATTCGAACTCGGGCTCACGATCTTGTTGCCGAGCTTATTAAAATTGATCGCACTGAATTTGATCGAGCAATGCGGGAGACCGGGGTAAAAGACATCATTAATGATCCGGAGCGGGTCATTGATTGGTATGCTAAAAATGGAAAATTTGCCAAACGCTCTTTGTTGGATAGGCTGGTAGGTTCGCCTGATTATGAGCAAGCATGGCAGCAGTTCTTAAATGCGCGTGCCGCGGCGCCCAGTTCGGGTCCACGAAATGTGCAAACTTTTTCTCCGGAATTGCGCCTAGCCGTAGCGCTAGGTGACGTTAATCGCGAGGCATACGAACGCGCGGCAACGGCGGCCGGAAGTCGTGATCCCGAGGGGATTATTGACTGGTTTGTTAAAAACGAAGGGTTGGGTACCAAATCTAAATACGAACAAGTGTGGCAGAAATATCTATCTGCGCTTACGAAGGAGCGGCAAAGGCAGCGCCACAGCCCGTAGTCACACCGTTTCCGTGGGAACACCCGGCTGTCGGACCCATTCCGGACGAGCCTGGCGCACCAGCGCAGGGCGAAGCGGATATCGTGCGCCCAATTCTAGAGGATGATCCCAAAACAATTATAGAGGATGTGCGGGGACACGTTGTTGTTGTTGTCTCAAGAGAAAAAACCGACAATCTTGTCGAGCACCTTTTCACTTCCCTAGGAGACAAAAATTCTCCCCAAGCCAAAACCCTCATTGGTAAATTAAGTACACGAATCCAAGGGTTCGAGAGAGACAATCAAAAATTAACGGTCAAAGATTTTCTAACCTTCGTCAAGGAATACGCAAACGAAGCCTTCGATCCGGCAACGGCTGGCAGGATTGTCCACACGATGGAGCAACTCAGCACGAACGATCCCAATGTTGTCAGCAGTGAGCGGCTAAGAGATGATAATGAGTTGAATCGTTCTTACCTGCTTACGATCCTGCGATGAGATAAGGTAATTGCGGGCAACGAACGACTTCGGCGCACATCTGGTCCGCCTGTTCGCCGAGCGGCCGCGCGAGCAAGCGCAGTAGCGCCTGCCAGCGTTTGAGGGCTTTGCGCACCTCATGCACGGCCTCGGCGTCCGAAAGTTCGGGATCGGTCGAGGCCCGGCGATCGTCGGCAATAATAGAACGCGCGGCGGCCGCAAGGCCGTCGCCGAAGCTGCTGTCAGTGCCCCCAGCCACTGCCTTCATCGCCATTTTTTGCCGCCGTTTCGTTACATCTCGATGAAAAGAAACGCTTTTTACCCTTCCCATTGGCATTCGCCGTTGCTACATAGCGCCGAAAGGCGCGGGCCTTGCCCCGCGCTTAACATTTTGACGCGGGGTGGAGCAGCCCGGTAGCTCGTCAGGCTCATAACCTGAAGGTCGTAGGTTCAAATCCTACCCCCGCAACCAAAATAACGCCGTCAAGTCATGGGCTTGGCGGCGTATTTATTTTGAGTGTTGTGTGGCAATGGAACTGCGTCAACACAAACAACACGATATTTCCACGTCGCCCCAGCGCGCGATCGCGCGTGCTTCCAAGAATTGATGCTTCGGGCGACCCCGGTAACGCCTCGGGACCGTCGCGGCACCGGGTGAGGGCGATGAAGCTGGTGTAGCCTTCTTCGGCGGGGATTTCGTGTCGACGCCCTCGTCAATGCGTTTGACGGCGAGGAAAAGAGCTCGCGATCGCGCCGTTTCGCTCTCCACGGACTCCAATCTATGGCGTTTTGTGCGTTGGACCCTGGTCCAATATGGCGATCTAAATACCTGCGTTATTATTTACGTAGAGAGGAAAGCCGCCGCATCTCCGTCTCCGGTGCAATTCTTACTTTTTAGCGAGGGGTTTCTATGGCCAAGGGACGTCGCGGACTTGACCGCCGCCACCGCGACAAAGGTGGCAGAATTGAAAAGAAACACGGTAACACCCGGATAGGTTCGCTGCGCAAGGAATACGGCGAGAGATTTGCGAGGGGCCGCCGCAAAGACATGATGCTCAAGACGTTACTCAAAGAAACCGGGTTTCCCTCGCTCCATGAATATTTGAAGCGTCACCACAGATGACCACGGTACGCAACGAGACAAACGTCATGAAATCACCTGTCATCAAGCGCTCAATAATTCGCGATGGACACAAGTCGAGTGTGTCTCTGGAAGATCAATTTTGGGATGGATTACAGGAGATTGCAGGTCGCGAAAACATGACGGTGTCGGCCTTGATCGGGAAGATCGACCAGGGGCGCAATAGCCACAACCTTTCATCTGCAATCCGTGTGTATGTATTAGATGATTTCCGCGCGCGCACCGTTCAGAAGCAATTCATCGACGATCGATCCCATTCGGTCATTTCTGCAAAACGTGCAGCCGCGGTGACGCGCGTATAAGGCCGTCAATCCGTCTAGGGCACAAAAACCAGAAATAAGAACGTGGCAAAAACCACCAGGTGAACGATCCCGGCGAGAATATTGGTTCGGCCAGATCCGAATGTCAGCAGGCTCAAGAAAAGCGTAAGCGCGAGCAGCATCGTGTCGCGCGGCGAAAGCCCTACTTCAATTTGTTTGCCTATAAAAACGTTGGTGATGGCGACGGCGGGAATCGTTAGTCCAATTGTCGCCAACGAAGAGCCTAACGCAAGGTTGAGGCTCTTTTGCAATTCGTTTCGCTGGGCTGCGCGCACCGCCGTAATGCTTTCGGGCGCCAACACGACAATCGCGATAACAATGCCTGAGACGGCTTGTGGGGCGCCGATATGAGAAAGACCTATCTCTAGAATTACAGCAAATTTCTTCGCAATAAGAATTACCCCAAAGAGTGATGCCAAGAGCAACGTCACGCTGATTGTCACCATCCGGCTGGATGGATAATTGTGGTCTCCGCTTTGTGCGTTGCTGCTATCGGCGCGAAAATAATCTTTATGCCGCGACGTTTGAATGAATAAAAAGGCGACATAGAGAATAACTGTTATGACGCTGACAAAGATAAGTTGCTTGTTGGAAAAGTAGGGGCCGCTTGTCGTGACCGTATAGTTGGGAAGCACAAGCGTCAGAATTGAAAGGGCACCGAGCACGCTGAGGTACACACCGGTTCCAGTGGCTTGAAATTCCTGCTCGTGATGACGGAGCCCGCCCCATAAGACGCACAAGCCCACAAGGCCATTGCAAACAACCATAATGACAGCAAACACAGTGTCACGGGCCAGCGCGGGTGAACTGCCTGGCGTCAGCACGATTGATTCGATGAGAGCGACTTCAATGACGGTCACCGCCAATGTTAGAACCAGAGTTCCAAACGGCTCTCCTATGCGATGTGCAATTACGTCGGCATGATGGACGGCGGCGAATACAGCTCCGAGCATAATGACGATCATTACTGCCGAGAGCGTGAGCGACATAGGTGATTGCGCACCCACGTCAAAGCCGATGATTGGTGCCGAAATGACAAATATGATCGCTAGAATGGGAAAAGCGATCGTTGTTATTGGCGGTTTTGAAATTGCGTCCATTGTCTAGCGAAGTTCTGTACGGGAATCGAAAGAATGTCTCAGGGTAGTGTAATCTTATCGTGCGACGGCGAGTGTCTCAAAAGAATTCTGGCACTGCTTGGCGCGATTCAATGCGGCAACGCATTTTTGTAAATCATGCCGTCCTTCATGATGACCAGGAAGTTTTTGTCAGGATCGGTGACAATTTGAATGTTCTCCAAAGGATTGCCGTCGACCAGCAACAGATCCGCAAGAGCGCCGGCCTCCACTACACCAAGCTTGCCGGGATAAGGATTGATAAATCCGGACAGTGCCATCAACTCGCCGTTGTCCGCAGTAGCCATCTTGAGTGCTTCGGCAGCTGTGTACCAGCGGACCATTTTGGCGAGATAAGCGCCCTGTCGACTTGCAGCCCCCACATTGAACAGAATATCGGTGCCGAAGGCTGTCTTTATGTTGTATTTCTTCGCCAGTTTGTAGGCGTTCTCTGTCCCAGCGAAGACTTCCAGTGCCTTTCTTTGCGACACGGGGGTCATTCGGGCGAAGACATCTGCGTCGTATGTCAACGGCTGCAAACTCCACCAGATGCCTTTGTCCGCTAGCAACTTGGCGGTGGGCTCGTCGATGAGATGACCGTGTTCGATGCATTTGACACCGGCTGCGACGGCTTGGCGGATTGCGCGCGGCGTGTACGCATGTACGGCGACGTAGGTGCCCCAATTTTCGGCGGCCTCAACCGCAGCATGGATCTCCGCTTCTGTGAACTGAGTCGATTCGATTGGATTGTATTGTGAGCTGACCCCGCCGCCTGCCATGAGCTTGATCTGGCTTGCTCCCTGTCTCAATTGCTCTCTCGCTCGCAGGCGGACTTCATCCGGGCTATCAGCAATAGCTGCAGCACCCTGAGTCTCGGACTGGCTCAATGGCCCGCCCAAAGTGCGTGGCAGTTCGAACGGGAAACGAAAGTCTCCGTGGCCGGATGTCTGCGATATCATCGCCCCTGAGGGGTAGATGCGCGGGCCCTTTGTGGCGCCCTCGTCAATAGCGCGCTTGAGTCCGAATACAGGACCGCCCATGTCGCGCACTGTTGTGAAGCCCCGCATCAGCGTTGCCTCAGCCTGCTGCGCGGCCAATATGTGGAGGTACGAGGGATTGGCAGTCGTAAGAAGAGGCATCGCCGTTGCCGCCATGAACGAATGCCAATGTGCGTCAATAAGACCCGGCATCAGCACGCGACCGCCGCCCGCAATGACGCGAACGTTGCCACTCGCGTCGACTATGATTGGGCTCACCGATATGCGTTCGATGGTATTGCCTCTGACCAGAACATTGGAGGGCGCCGATAACGCGGCGCTCTTGCCATCGAAGATGCGGACGTTCTGAAAGAGCGTTGCGGCGTTGCTGGCCAAAGGGGCGGGAGATTCTGAGTCCGGGGCCGCAAAGATATAGTCCTGCCCTAAACTCGTGTGGCAAAGCCCGGCTGAAAGCAGTGTGGACACCAATAATGGGTGTCGAAACCGTTTCAAGATGCGCGCCATCTGCGCGAGCTCCGCAATTGCCCCCGACACAAAAGCGCAAACCGCACGAGCCATATTATTCACGGTCAGGTCACTCCTTTAGCGCACGTTTATAGCGCGATTTTGGTCAGGCTTCGGCGAGCCACAGAAAGCCCAACTCTCTGGGGAATTGTTCGTGGCCATAAGTATGCTCTGCGTGACCAGCGGCATCAATATTCATGGAAATGACGTCCGCACGACCGGCAACGCTTACCGGCTCGCGGCGAAAGCGGGACGCCGACACGCACAAAATCCGCGCCGAAGTGCTACATCTAGCTTTTGCGTGCTTGCCAGGCCATACGACCGAGCGCGGCACCTTCGCTGATCAGTGCGATTCCGAGCAAGACGCCAAGAAGCCAGATCGCCGTGACCGGGGTGTTAGCCCAAAGATAGAATGCCAATAAAATCCCCACTATGCCGCTGGCAAAGACCCATCCCCAGTTCGGAAAGGGCCGTATCGTTAGTGAAAAGATCATTTTTGAAATGCCTTCGACCATAAAAAACACAATTAAGAGAAGCGTCAGCGTAAGAAGTCCAGCCCCGGGATTACGCAGAAACAATATTCCAACCAGAACAGATAGAACGACCGAAACGAGCTGAAGCCAGAAATGTGGGACGTGGCGGACGTCAATGAGGCTGAATGCCTGCAAGACGCCACTGAAAATCAGGAGCCATCCGAGGAATATTACAATTGCGACCGACGATATTAATGGAAAGACGAGCGCCAGTATCCCGCCCAATATCATCAGAACGCTTTGCAGAAGATACCAAAATGAATGCCGCTTGACCTTTTCACGCATCGCCTCACGTATTACGTGGGAAGCGGTTTCTACAGACATCGATGATATTGACATAGTCAATCACCAAATAATTGTCGCGTCGCCGAGGCAACGTTTTCAGTAATTTGACGATCGCGTTGACAGCTGTCGAGGTGGCCTTTGGTCCAACGCAATGCAATACAAAATAAAAGGACGCCAGAGCAAGATGGCATGTTTCAAGGCGCGCCTTCAAAGCAGGATCTGCTGCCTTTAAGTTGAACGCCGGCGCAATTGATCGCGTCGATAAGAATCTCGCTATCAATCGGTTTCACAAGGAATGAAGCGGCCCCGGCGGCGATGCACTTATCGTGGAGCCCAATCTCATTGTACGCCGTAATAATGATTGTCGGTATAACAACGCCTATGCGGCGAAGATGGATTTGAAGGTTCAGCCCAGTGACATCTGGCATATGTTGGTCGAGAATCAGGCACCCAAAATTGCGCAATCGGGGAGAGGTTACAAACTCGCGCGCCGAGCCGAATATTTCGACCTCAAACGAATGGGCCGATAGAACGCGGGCGAGCGCTTTGCGTACGGACAAATCATCGTCCACGATCGCTATCGGCATGGGTCGAAATCTGCGCCCTATTTAGCCGGTCCGTCGAGTTGGCCTTTGGGCCAAATAAATTCGGGGTCCGGTAGGGCTGCAAAGGCACTTTTTGGGTTAACCGCACAAGAGCTGCGACGGTGCGGACGCCCATTTTGGCCATCATCCGACTGCGGTGCACTTTAATGGTCTTTTCGACAGTCCCAAGATCGGCGGCAATTTGTTTGTTCAGGCGACCGGCAATGACGTGAGTTAAGACTTCTCGTTCGCGGGGCGTCAGCTTTTCCAGGCACGCATAAACCGATCGGCGCTCCTCATCGGCGCAACGTGCGACTCTGTCCAACGCTGCTGCGCGCCCGACGGCCTCAAGTAAATCAACCTGTTTGACCGGTTTTAACAGGAAGTCCACTGCGCCTGCCTTCATCGCACGTACGCTTGCTGGGACGCTTGCATGGCCGGTAAGGAAAACGATGGGCCGGCCAGTCGCTTTACCGGCCAACTTTTGCTGTAATTCCAATCCGTCGAGTCCAGGCATGGTCAAATCGAGTACCGCACACCCGGGTACCGAGGGATCATGTTCATCAAGAAATGCTTCCGACGAAGAAAATGCTTTCGTCTTGTAACCAGCGGTTTGAAGCAGCCGGGTGAGGGCCTTTAGCACACTTGGGTCATCATCGATAAGGAACACCGCAAAATCTGTCGTGCTCATGGCTACCCGCCTTTCGTACGTTGCGCTGGCAAACTAAACCGTGCGGTCGCGCCACCGTCGGCGTTATTACTGAGGTTCAATGAACCGCCGTGCCGTTCGATGATGGTTGAACATATCGACAGTCCCAATCCGAGCCCACGTTCTTTTGTCGTGAAAAAAGCGTTGAAGAGTGCTGCTTCGTGTCCGGCATCGATGCCGGTTCCACGATCGACGACCTTAACTTCAATTTGGTCGTTGATACGTTGGGATATCAGCGTGATTGAACGATGCCGCGCATCGGTAGTCATCATGGCTTCTAGTGCATTCATCACGAGGTTGAGCAGAACTTGTTGTAGTTGAACGGGATCACCCTCAACAGAATCCACCTCGCTTGCGGACACAATTTTTGTTTTTACGTGGCGGCTGATCAGTTCGTTATTGAGAAGGCGCAGGGTTGAATTAATCAGGTCGTGGATGTTTACCGCCTCGACTTCTCCCTTACCGTTCTTCAGCAAGCTGCGCAGCCGCTGAATGACTTCCCCAGCGCGGAGATCATCCGCGATGATATCGTCGATGGCCTCAGCGAGGTCTTCCATATTACGTGCTGTGCCCGAAAGCATGGCCCGTGCGGCTTGAGCATTCGCCAAGATCGCTGTCAGCGGTTGTGTGAGCTCATGTGCCAAGCCACCGGACAATGCACCGACTTGGGACACGCGCATAAGGTGCGCGAGCTCCCGTCGTTGTAATTCGGCTTCGGTCTCAGCTGCCTTGCGAATCGTTATGTCAGTGAACACACCACTCGTATTGACCACTGCGCCGGCAGCATTGCGATTAGTTGCACGCTTGGCCTGGAGCCACTTCAGTTGGCCATTCGGCATGATTACTCGAAATTCGAAGGGCGCTTCGGTATCCTGGATTCCAACGATGATGTCGTCCACTAGCACACGATCGTCGGGATGAACGGCCGAAAGAATAGTCTCGCGCGTTACCGGCAAATCTTTTTCTAAGCCGAGCATTGCGCGGCAATGATCGGTGGCCCAAAAAGGACCTGTATGAGGATTGTGCTGCCACAAGCCAACATCCGCCGCAGCGGCGGCGAAAGCCATCCGTTTCTCGTCTTGACGCAATTGTTGGTTGGCCTGGCGCGCCTCTTCGATAGAAGAGCCAAGCAACAACATTGGGATGGCGAGGCTTATTAAAAAAACCTGTAGCGCAAAGACATTAGATTCAGGCGTACCTGAAAGAAACAAATTAGAGCCGAGTGATCGCCAGATCAAAACAACAGCCATAACAAGGATCGCTGCGCTTGCCCCTTTAGCGCCGAAGCGCGATGCGGACCAAATGGCAAGGGGCACCGGCAGGTAAAACAAGACAGGGAGAAACGAGCGTATGAGTTGGCCCGCCGATTGGTCGAAGACAATTGAGCACACGACAATAAGCGATGTGCCAATCAGCAGTGCTTCGGTCCGCCGTTCAGAATTCTGCGCCCAGAACGTCCCTGGGCCTTCACTAGCCAAAACAACCACGAGCGGACCGAGTGCGAGATTCCCCAGAGCATTTGATGCAAACCATTGCATCCAAAAATTCCAATAATTGTCGACTCCGCCGCCGCTAAGAATTGGGACGAAAGCGCCGCCAAGCGCAACAATGGCCGGACAGACGAAACCCACTATGAAAACGAAGTTTGCGGTCGAACGAAACGTGGTGAACCATGGCCGGTCACTTTGTAGGCCTCGAATGGCTGCAGCGCTGAGCGCAGCAACCGCCAAGTTGGTTGCAAAAGCGGCCGCCAACTCGGGGAGCGACATGCCGACTCTTGTCTCGGCAATTACGTGCGCGGGAAAAGCCGCAAGAACACCGATCCATCGCCAGCCGCGGCGAACGAGCAAGAGTGTGGAAAGCAAGACGATATTTGGCGGCCAAAACGGCGCGAAAATCTTGTCAGAAAGTGTGCCAACGAAAAACGCTAACTCCGCCGCAATCAAATATGCAAAGAACGTCAGGAGCGTAATTTGTAGAAAGTATCTTACGTCTTCAGGCGATCGTTCGGCCGGCAATGCCCTGTCGATCCAACTCATAGCCGCCCCTCACCATTTCCCAGCTCTGCATTTATTCGCCGTATTTTGTTTGCCGGGCGCTACGCTGCGTTCATCGAAATAAGTTTCATCAAACTAATTCCCAACATCATTAGGATGTGGGGATTTTCCAAAAATTATATTGCACCCTTACGACAACTGCGGGTGATCACAATGGCGAGAGACAAAACGTAAGCAGGTTGCAGTGCGGTATTGGCCGGCAGCGAATTACCATTCGGTTAGGCAATTCGCTTTAACGATATGAGTTGATTGAATTATTCAGTGCTGTTCTTTTGCCAATGCACGAAGCCGCCTCGCGGTTTTGCGGCCCGTCAAATTACCTTTGCGAAGGAAAATGATTTATCGCGACGGCATCGTCCCAAATTCTCAGCTTTGGTTGGGCTGGCTTTTTTTTATGCAGCCCTTCTTGCCGAAATTGTCATACCGCAGAGGCCGGGCGAAAGTTCGAGTCCAACCTTCCGTCCACGGTTTCCAAGCAGCGCCACATTTCACCTCGCCTACCCTGAAGCTGTCTCCCGCTCGGTGCGAGCCAAGGTGCTGCGAAAAAGCTGCTCGCAGTCTTAGGTCGAGGGTGCTGGGTCTCGTCGCAGTACTAATGTGGTTCGATCGCAACCATTCCCACCTATCCGCAGACAGGAATTCTCGGTTCTGCAGCCGATGCGCGTTTTTCGGAATGCCGGCACAATAACAACTACTTGGTTAAAAACGCCCGGGGTTGGCTGTTGCGCAAACCCGGAGTGAACTTAACCTTCCGCGGAAGGTCGTAAATCAGTGCCAACTGTGCAATTGGTCCTTGTTTGCTGTGGATGTCTCAGTTTTGTCAGAAAGGTGGCAATTTGCTGCGTTGCAAAAGGTGGTGCCGGCAAGATATTTGCGGTGCGCGCGGCAAAAAGCCCAATAGCGGCTTCGCCTAATAGCGCATAGCGAATATGTACTATTTATGATTTGGCCTAAGCTCGCTACGATATAATCAAGGGTGATGAATTAGTCGCCGAGCCGACACAAAGATCGGCCGTGCGGAGGACCTCAGGGAGGAGTGAAATGCCAACTACCAGTAAGACTTTGACATTTGCGACCGCCTGTTTGGGCGGTGCGTTTGCGCTATCTGTGCCTGCTCTAGCGTGGGAACCGACCCATCCCATCGAAATCATTGTACCAGCCGGAACAGGCGGCGGTGCCGACCAGATGGCACGCGTGATGCAGGGCATCATCACGAAGCATAATCTGTCCAAGCAGTCCGTCGTCGTCATTAATAAGTCGGGCGGTGCGGGCGGCGAAGGATTTCTTGACGTTAAAAATTCAAAGGGCGACGACCATAAGCTGATCATTACATTGTCGAACCTCTTCACGACGCCGCTGGCCACCGGCATTCCCTTCAGTTGGAAAGATTTGACACCGGTTGCGATGATGGCGCTCGACGAATTCGTTCTCTGGGTGAATGCCGACAAGCCGTATAAGACGGCTCAAGATTACGTGAATGCCATCAAGGCCGCGCCCGATAATCAGTTCAAAATGGGCGGCACCGGCTCCAAGCAAGAAGATCAGATCATCACGGTCGCCCTCGAAAAGGCAATCGGCAAAAAGATGACTTACATCCCCTACAAAGGCGGTGGTGCGGTTGCTGTGCAGCTCGTCGGCGACCATGTCGACTCCACAGTGAACAATCCGATCGAGGCAGTGGCCCACTGGCGTGCTGATAAGTTGCGCCCGCTTTGCGTGTTTGATTCCAAGAAGCTCGATTACAACGAAAAGATCGCGGGAGATATGTCCTGGGGCGACATCCCAACCTGCAAATCGCAGGGGCTAAACATCGAGTATTTGATGTTGCGCGGCTACTTCATGCCACCAGGCGTAAGCCCGGACGCGGTCGCCTATTATGTCGATCTGTTCAAGAAGGTACGTGAAACGCCGGAATGGAAGAAGTTGATGAGTGACGGCGCGTTCAATACGACCTTCATGTCTGGCGCCGAATATGCCAAATGGGTCGCCGAAGCTGAAAAGCTGCACGAAGGCCTGATGAGAGAGGCCGGTTTCCTCGCCAAAACCAACTGATTCCACGGCGAGAGATCCAGCGAAATTACACGAGGTGGGTATGAGTGAGACCGTAAAAGAACCCGGTGGGACGGGGCCGTCCCACCGGAATGTTGAAATTGGGGTCGTCGCCTTTATGGCGCTCCTGGCGTTCATTGGAATCTACGGCAGCATCAAGGTTGGAATCGGTTGGGGTGCCGAGGGGCCCCTGGCCGGCTTTTTCCCATTCTATGTCAGTCTGGCCGTCCTTATTTCCTGTGCGGTCAATCTGACAAAAATAATTAAAAGCCCCGCGGATGGTGAGTTGTTCGCTGACTGGGGCCAACTTCGCCAGGTGACGTCAGTGGTCATACCGACCGCTATATACGTCGCGCTTATTCCGTACATTGGCATTTACGTATCCTCAGCGCTCTTGATCGCTTTGTTCATGAAGTGGCTCGGGAAGTACTCGTGGGCCGTCGTCATTGGCGTCTCCGTTCTAGTGCCAGTCCTCACATTTCTGATGTTCGAGATGTGGTTCCTCGTGCCGCTGCCGAAGGGCCCGCTTGAGGTCATGCTCGGCTATTGATGTAAAACGACCGCGCACGCAAAGCGCTCGGCGGTTCAGGGAACGACGGAAAATGCTCGAAAATATAGGCAATCTGTTTCATGGCTTTGCGGTCGTCGCGCAACCATTCAACCTACTATTGATGGTCGTTGGCATCGTCCTCGGCGTTATCGTCGGCGTGCTTCCGGGCCTGGGAGGCGCAAATGGCGTCGCCATCCTGCTGCCGCTCACATTCAGCATGTCGCCGACCTCGGCGATCATCATGCTCTCGTGCATCTATTGGGGCGCTTTGTTCGGAGGGGCGATCACATCGATCTTGTTTAACATACCCGGAGAACCATGGTCGGTGGCGACGACCTTTGATGGCTATCCGATGGCGCAACAAGGACGCGCCGGTGAGGCACTCACCGCTGCTTTCACCTCATCATTTGTCGGTGCGCTGTTTGCGGTCATTATGATCACATTGGTCGCGCCGTTGGTCGCAAGTTTCGCGTTGCGCTTTGGACCTGCTGAGATTTTCTCTGTCTACTTTCTTGCATTTTGCAGCTTCGTGGGGCTGAGCAAGGAGCCGCCATTCAAGACGGTTGCGTCGATGATGCTGGGCTTCGGGCTCGGTGCGGTGGGTCTCGATCAGGTTACCGGCCAGTTGCGCCTCACGTTTGGGGCCGAACAGTTGCTCAATGGCTTCGACTTCCTGATCGCGGTTATCGGCCTGTTCGGTATCGGGGAGATTCTCCTCACAATGGAAGAGGGGCTGAGCTTTCGCGGCACCGTCACGAAGCTCAACCCCACGGTGGTATTCAAAACCTGGCTTCAATTGCCGCGTTACTGGATGGTCTCGCTGCGCTCCTGTCTGATCGGGGTCTGGATGGGCATCAGCCCAGCCGGTGCAACGCCCGCTTCATTCATGAGTTATGGCATCGCCAAGCGTATCTCCAAGAACGGCCACAAGTTCGGAACCGGCCAAATCGAGGGTGTTATCGCGCCAGAAACCGCCGCCCATGCCGCCGGAACTGCAGCGCTGCTGCCTATGATTTCGCTCGGCGTACCCGGATCGCCGACCGCAGCTGTGCTGCTTGGCGGCCTATTGATCTGGGGCCTGCAACCTGGCCCGCTGTTGTTCACCGAGCAAAAAGACTTCGTTTGGGGTCTCATCGCTTCGATGTACATGGGCAACCTAATGGGTCTGCTTATCGTGCTCACCTGCGTGCCCTTGTTTGCCGCGATTCTACGCATTCCGTTCAGCGTCATCGCACCGGTGATCCTCGTGCTCTGCGCCATCGGCGCCTATACGGTGCACAACAACACCTTTGACGTCGTTATGATGCTGGTGTTTGGCATCGCCGGGTATTTCATGAAGAAGTGCAATTACCCGCTGGCGCCGATGGTGCTGGCGATTGTGCTCGGCGACAAAGCAGAAGAGGCCTTTCGTCAGTCGCTTCTCGCATCGCAGGGTGGTCTCGGAGTCTTCTGGTCGAATGGGTTGGTGAGCACGATCATGACCCTTGGGTTGATTGCGCTGTTCTGGCCGATCATTCAGGCCGGCTGGACGAGGTTGCGTTCGGGCAAACTGCGGCCCGCGCAATAAGGAGACTTCAGCCGCCGATCCGAGGTTCCGCTTGCAATACAAGGCGATTGCCGCACGTGAGCCTCTCTGGCATATTGTATACCAGTCATGACTAGTAGAGATCGTAACCCCCGTCGTATTGGTATGACAGAGCGTGGTGCCACCGCCCGCGGTCCGTTCGCGCCACACCCGTCACTCCAGCCGATCGACGTCACGCCGAGCTTCAAGCACAAGGCCTATGCGGCGTTGAAGAACGCGATCGTGGCGATGGACATCTATCGCAACCGCGACGATATCCGCCTTGACGAACGTAAACTTGCGCAAGATTTCGGCATCAGCCGCACCCCCGTACGCGAAGCGATGGCGCAGCTCGAGAGCGAAGGCTTTGTGCGCTCGGTGCCGCGGCGTGGCATCTACGTCGTGCGCAAGACCAAGCGCGAAGTGATCGAGATGATCACAGCTTGGGCGGCGCTTGAGAGCATGGCTGCACGTTTGATCACGCAAACGGCAAGCGATGAAGAAATTGCCGGCCTGCGCAAAATGTTCGTGACCTTTGAGAATGGCAAGCTACGTGCACACCTCGACGAATATTCCGACGTCAATATCGAGTTTCACCAAACCATCATCAAACTGAGCCACAACGACGTCCTCATCGATCTTGCCGAAAATCTTTTCACTCATATGCGCATGATCAGGCGCAAAACTATCGGTGAAAAGGATCGTGCAGACCGATCGATCCGCGACCACATGAACATAATCGAAGCACTGGAAGCGCGCGCGACCAATCGCGCAGAAGAATTGGTGCGTGACCATGCCCTCGGCTTGGCCGATCACGTTTCACGTTACGCCGACTATCTCGATTAAACGATCAGAAGAGCGGGAGGGTTCCCATGGCTGATGCAGCAGTGAAGATCGAAGCCGAACAGGATTTGACGGACGGCTTCCACCTCATCATCGATGCACTCAAGCTCAACGGCCTCAATACGATCTACGGCGTGCCAGGCATTCCGATCACGGATTTTGGCCGTATGGCGCAGGCATCCGGCATCCGCGTGATCTCATTTCGCCATGAACAGAACGCCGGTTATGCGGCGTCAATTGCCGGCTTCCTGACCAAGAAGCCCGGCGTCTGCCTGACGGTGTCGGCACCGGGTTTTCTCAACGGTCTGACCGCACTTGCCCACGCCACGACCAATTGCTTCCCGATGATCCTGATGTCCGGTTCGTCGGAGCGTGAGATCGTAGATCTGCAACAGGGCGACTACGAAGAGATGGATCAGCTCGCGATCGCCAAGCCGCTGTGCAAAGCGGCCTTCCGCGTGCTGCACGCCGCCGACATCGGCATCGCACTCGCGCGCGCGATCCGGGCCGCGGTATCGGGTCGTCCGGGCGGCGTTTATCTCGATCTGCCGGCCAAGCTCTTCGGACAGGTGATGGATGCGGAAGCTGGAAAGAAGTCGCTTGTGAAAGTGATCGATGCGGCGCCGGCCCAGATTCCGGCACCGGATGCAATCAAGCGGGCGCTCGACGTGCTCAAGAGCGCCAAGCGCCCGCTGATCATTCTCGGCAAAGGCGCCGCTTATGCGCAGGCCGATGACCGGATCCGGACCTTGATCGAAAAGAGCGGAATTCCTTTCCTGCCGATGAGTATGGCGAAAGGCCTCTTGCCCGATACGCATCCTCAATGCGCGGGTGCTGCGCGCTCGACCGTGCTGAAAGACTCTGACGTTGTGATGCTGATCGGCGCGCGCCTCAACTGGCTCCTGTCGCATGGGAAAGGCAAGAGTTGGGGAGAGGCGCCAAAAAAGTTTATTCAGATCGATATCGAGCCCAAGGAAATGGACTCGAATGTTGAGATCGTCGCACCGGTTGTCGGCGATATCGGCTCGTGCGTCGCCGCGCTTTTGCAGGGTATTGGTGGCAACTGGCCCGCTCCCCCGGCCGATTGGACGAGTGCTGTCAGCAAGAAGCGCGAGGAGAACGTCTCCAAGATGGCACCGCGGCTGATGAACAACAACTCGCCGATGGATTACCACGGCGCGCTGGGTGTGCTGCGCACGATCGTGAAGGAACGGCCGGACGCGATCCTCGTCAACGAAGGCGCCAATACACTCGATCTCGCGCGTGGCATCATCGACATGTATCAGCCGCGCAAGCGGCTGGACGTCGGCACCTGGGGCATCATGGGCATCGGCATGGGCTATGCCGTCGGCGCCGCGATCGAAACCGGCAAGCCCGTGCTCGCGGTAGAAGGCGACAGTGCCTTCGGGTTCTCGGGCATGGAGGTCGAAACGATCTGTCGTTACAAGTTGCCGGTCTGCATCGTCATCTTTAACAACGATGGCATTTATCGCGGTACCGACGTCAATTCCGTAAGTTCTGACCCAGCGCCGACCGTATTCGTGAAGGGTTCGCGCTACGACAAGATGATGGAAGGCTTCGGCGGCGTCGGCGTTAATGCGACGTCTCCAGACGAACTCAAGCGCGCCGTGAATGCTGCAATGGATTCCGGCAAGCCGACGCTCATCAATGCGGTGCTCGACCCGGCGGCCGGCAGCGAGAGTGGCCGCATCGGCAACCTCAATCCACAAAGCAAGCTAAAGAAGAAATAATTCGTTTCCGAATACGAGATGGAGGAGAAAAAATGGCCAAGAAGAAAGCAAAGAAAGCTAAGGCGAAAACCTCGGCAAAAAAATCTCGCAAGGTCGTGAAGTTGTCGACGAAGAAGAAAAACGGCAGAGGCTCAAGCCTGCCGAAAATGTCGGGAAAGCCGTTCGGCAAGGACGGCAAGGCGCTCACCGGCGTCCAAATTCTCGATTTCACCCATGTGCAATCGGGTCCGACCTGTACGCAATTGCTGGCTTGGCTTGGCGCCGATGTGGTCAAGGTCGAGCGTCCGGGCGTCGGCGACATAACGCGCGGCCAGCTGGTCGATGTGAAGGGCGCGGATTCGCTCTATTTCACCATGCTCAATCATAACAAGCGCTCAATCACCATCGACTCCAAGCATCCGCAGGGCATGCGCGTGCTCAATGCGTTGATCAAGAAGTGCGATGTGCTGGTGGAGAATTTTGCGCCCGGCGCGTTGGACCGCATGGGCTTGACCTGGGACTACATCCACAAGCTCAACCCACGCATGATCGTGGCTTCGGTCAAGGGTTTCGGCCCCGGTCCTTACGAGGACTGCAAAGTCTATGAGAACGTCGCGCAATGCGCCGGCG
>JBATYN010000550.1:0-3757 GCA_049674125.1 Pseudolabrys sp.
TCAAAGTGGTCGGCCCCTGCGTCCACGGCCGCTCGTAGCTTCCCGGACGCGTGACGGTTTGCTCGAAACTGTCCCCCGTCCACCGCAGCGCGACGGCCCCACGGCTACGCCAGACCTCGCGGTCCACCAAGGTGGATGCACAGTGCCGGAGCGGAGCCTCACGCGGGCTCACCACAACGGCGACCCGCCTGCAGTCCTCCGCGAAGGCTTCGGTCGCCAGCGCTATCGACACCAGCCGGCCATCCCTGAGCTTACCGATACAGCCGATGGCGTCACATCTCACGCCGTTGCTGAGCGTCGGGTCTTTTGGCACACGCGCATCGGCATCCGCGGCGAGCCATTCCTTGATCGCAAAACTATCGCGGCCACTGTGGAGCACGGCGAGGCGTCCATCTGCTCCGCGGAAGGCGGCCGTCTGGCCATCATCGGCGATCAACACATCGGGGCGCGGCATCTCCAAAATCCAGACGCTCGCGGCAATCAGAAGCACGGCTCCGCTCCAACGCAGCGGAGTCCGAAGCAGGCAAATGATCAACAAGCCTCCCGTACCCATCAACAGCGGCCCGGTACCGAAAGCCTGTATTCGTCCCACTGCCCCGGGCAGATTTGTGACCCACAGCGCAACCCAAACCATCCAGTCGATTCCGTCGCTCATGAGCCGCCAGAACACAGCATCGAAGCCAAACGGCATCGCCACGACACCGAGAATGCCCATCGGCATCACGACGGCCGAAACGACCGGCATAGCGAGAAGATTGGCAATTACCCCATATGGTGCCAACCGGTGAAAATGATAGGCGGCATAGGGCATCGTCGCGGACCCCGCGACCAGTGAAGCAAGAAACAACCCGGCGATCTCCCGCGCACCCCACATCGCCACCCGTTGCGTAATTGAGCTATCGCGATCTGCGCGCCACGGCAGGCCGCGCTGATAGGCTGCGATGAGGGCCAATGTCGCGGCAAACGACATCTGAAAGCTTGGATGGACGACGGCCTGTGGCGCCAATAACAATACGGCCATCGCCGCAACCGCAAGCGTGCGAAATGTGAGCGTCGGACGATCTAACATGACGCCCACGAGCACAATCGCGATCATGATGAATGAGCGCTGGGTCGCGACCTCGGCGCCCGAAAGCAGAAGATAAAACGCGGCGGCGACAAGCGCGCAGAATGCCGCCCACTTCTTGATCGGCTGGCGGCTAGCAAGTGACGGGATCAATGCAAAGCCGGCTCGAATGAAAAAGAACACGATGCCGGCAACCACCGCCATGTGATATCCAGAAATTGAAAGCACATGGGCGAGACTCGAGACATACATTGAATCGTTGACCGGAGCCGAAATCGCGTCACGCTTTCCTGTGATGAGCGCAGATGCAATCGAGCCGTTGTCGCCGGCAACCACTGCGCGGATTCGCTTGTCGATCGCCTCGCGCAGATCGTCAATGACCGTGGCATAGCGCAGCCAGAACCCAGGTGCTGCCGGTGGCGATTTTACTTTGATGGCGCCGAGCGAATAACCGGAAGCGCCAATGCGCTGAAAATACATGTCGCGAGCAAAATCGTAGCCACCCGGGCGCAGCGGTTGCAGCGGCGGCGATAGATGCGCCTTGAGTTCAACGAAAGCGCCAACAGCTGGCGCACTGCCCTTGCGCACGGCGACACGCACCCGGTCGGGTATCGGCGCAATCTGGGTCGCTTCGAAGCGCTCGACGCGCACGACGCGCACGACGATCCGGTCGCTTCGCTCTCGCTCCTCGCGGATTTCTACGAAGCCCGCGAGTGCCACGCTTGCCACCGGATGCTGCAGGATGGGATGCGCGATACGCAAAGTTTGCAATGTCGCAACGGCAAATCCGAGCGTGGCCGCGGCAATGCCCAGAACCAACGGGAAGGCAACAGGACGATGCCGCACGAAAAGCGTTCCGACGACACCGGCAATTGCCAGAGGCAAAACCGCCCACCAGTTCGGTTCACGATCCGCGGTGAAATAGAGCACGATCCCGAAGCCGAAGGCGACCGGCAGCCAAGGCATCAGCCGGCCGGGTGCAACCTCAGCGGCGAGCCATTGTGAAATCAGATCCCGCAACGAACCGGCGGCGTCCACCACACCGTCCGGCAGCAAAAGACCCGTGGAGCGTCGCCCGGCATTGATCTCAGGTGACCAAGTCTTTGCGCCCGCACGCGGCCGACCGTTTTGGGAATTCTGCCGGACCAAGGCGCGGCGCGCCTCCCGACGCTACCCGTTACAACCGGCCCTAGCATAACTCAGCCACAGGTTGTGGCTACCGCATTCCTCAGGCTGTGGACTTTTCCTTAGCCCAGTCCTTGGCCCAGGTGTCGCGCAGCCCAATTGTCCGGCTGAACACTGGCCTGGAGGGTTCGGAGTCGCGGTCGAGGCAGAAATAGCCTTGTCGCTCGAATTGCACGGGCTGTTCGAGCTTTGCGTCAGCAAGAGCCGGCTCCAGGCGCGCTTGGTTTAATATCTCAAGCGAATTTGGGTTGAGGTCCGCAGTAAAGTTCTCGCCGCCGCTCGGGTCTGGCCTGGTGAACAATGGATTGTAAAGCCGGACTTCAGCCGCAATGGAATGGGGCGCCGACACCCAGTGGATGGTCGCTTTCACCTTGCGGCCATCGGGAGCATTGCCGCCGCGGGTCGCCGGATCATAGGTGCAACGCAACTCTGTCACTTCTCCCTTCGCATCTTTCACGACCTCGCGGCAGGTCAGGAAATAGGCGTAACGCAGCCGAACTTCGGTCCCGGGGGAAAGCCGGTAAAATTTCTTCGGCGGATTCTCCATGAAGTCGTCCTGTTCAATGCAGAGCTCGCGCGAGAATTTAATTTTTCGCGCGCCAGCGCTGGCATCGTCGGGATGATTTACAGCTTCAAGCTCTTCGACCTGCCCTTCTGGGTAGTTCTCAATGATGATTTTGAGCGGCCGTAACACCGCCATTCGACGCAATGAGGTTTTGTTGAGAACCTCCCGCACCGAAAAATCGAACATGCCAACGTCTACAATGCTGTTGGCTTTTGCGACTCCGATGCGTTTGACAAAATCCCGGATCGCTTCTGGCGGCACACCGCGCCGGCGCAAGCCCGCAAGTGTCGGCATACGGGGATCGTCCCATCCATTCACGTGGCCGTCGCGCACGAGCTCCGTCAGCACGCGTTTGGACAAAACCGTATACGTGAGATTGAGCCGCGCAAACTCGTATTGATGCGGCTGTGATGGAACCTTCAAATTTGCAATGAACCAGTCATACAGTGGCCTGTGATCCTCGAACTCCAATGTGCAAATCGAATGGGTAATCTGTTCGATGGCATCCGACTGGCCATGCGCAAAGTCGTAACTGGGATAAATTTTCCACGAGGTCCCGGTGCGCGGGTGATTGGCATGCAAAATCCGATACAATACGGGATCGCGGAGATTAATGTTCCCCGATGCCATGTCGATCTTGGCGCGTAACACGCGCGCGCCATTGGGGAACTCGCCCGCGCGCATCCGACGAAACAGATCCAGGTTTTCGTCAGCGCTACGGTCGCGAAACGGGCTGTTTTTCCCCGGTTCGGTCAGGGTGCCACGGTTGGTTCGCATGTCGTGCGGGTTCTGATCGTCGACATAGGCTTTGCCGGCCCGGATCAGATCCTCGGCCCAGGAATAGAGCTGCTCAAAATAATCGGACGCGTGATAGAGGTGCTTGCCCCAGTCAAAACCCAGCCAGCGCACGTCGCGCTCGATAGCGTCGATATATTCTTGCT
>JBATYN010000551.1:0-4764 GCA_049674125.1 Pseudolabrys sp.
ACAGAGGAATTCAACGATTTTGCCTCAACTGCCAGCTGAGTTATGTGTCCGACAGGTTCAAGCACCCAAAGGATTCATTCACGGAATACCGACGACGCTAATTTGCGAGCGCTGCTCGGCCGGCTTGCGATCGTGGGCAAGGTTGCTCGCGGTATTGACTAACGCGAGATGCGAAAAGGCCTGTGGAAAATTGCCGACCAGACGACGCGTGCGCGGCTCATATTGCTCGCTCAGCAGACCCAGGTCATTGCGCAATGACAATAGCCGCTCAAACAGTCGCACCGCGTCGTCGCGCCGGCCCAGCATGAGATAGGCGTCGGCTAGCCAGAAGCTGCAAGCGAGGAATACGCCCTCCCCGGCCGGCAGCCCGTCGTCGGATGTTCCCGTGTCATAGCGGCGTACCAGTCCGTCATGCATAAGGCCACGCTCGATCGCCTCGATGGTGCCAATGATACGTGCGTCCTGGGGCGGCAGAAATCCGATCGCCGGCAGCAGCAAGAGGCTGGCGTCCAGCTCCTTCGAACCATAGCTGCGCACGAAACTGTAAAGCTCCTTACTGAAGCCGCGCGTACAAACATCGATATGGATAAGTTCGCGAATTTTGCGCCAGCGATCGACCGGGCCCGGCAGATTGTATAGCTCGGCGCTCTTGATCGCGCGGTCGAAAGCCAACCAGGCCATCGCCTTGGAATAGGTAAAATGCTCGGGTCCGCTGCGCACCTCCCAAATACCCTCATCGCGGTCGGGCCATATTTCTTCCAAACGCACGAGAAACTCCAGCTGCATGGCCCAGCCCGCCTCGTTAGCGCCAAGGCCCCCTTGCCGCGCCTGGTGCAGCGCGTCCATGACCTCGCCGAAAATGTCGAGCTGGACTTGGTTGTGCGCGGCATTGCCAATACGCACCGGCTGCGAATTTTCATAACCGGGGAGCCAAGTCACCTCCCATTCGGTCAGGCGGCGCTCGCCGCGCAATCCGTACATAATCTGGATTTGGCGTGGGCTACCGGCGGCCGCCCGCAATAGCCAATCGCGCCACATCTGCGCTTCGTCGTAGTAACCAGCGTTCATCAATGCGAGCAGAGTTAGCGTCGCATCTCGCAGCCAGCAGAAGCGATAGTCCCAGTTGCGCTGGCCGCCGATGCATTCGGGCAGCGAGGTAGTGGCCGCAGCCGCCATGCCGCCGGTCGGTGCGTATGTGAGCGCCTTGAGCGTGATCAACGAGCGCATCACTGCCTCGTTCCAGGGGCCTCCGATTTTGTTGCGGCAGGACCACTCGGTCCAGAACTTCTCGGTCGCGTGAAGGCGTTCCTGGACGTCGATCGGCTTAGGCAGTGGCTGATGCGAGCGCGCGAAAGAAAGAACGAATGGCACCGCTTCGCCAGCCGCAACTTCAAATTCGCCGATAGTTTTGAAATTTTCACCGCGCATCTTTATGGGCGAATGCAGGACGGCCATATCGGGCCCAGCGATCGCGCGCAATGTAACGTCGTCGAGCCGCGTTACCCACGGAACGATTGCGCCGTACGCAAATCGCAGGATCAACTCGCTATGAAATGCGACGCGTCCGCGCTCGCCTCTGACGATGCGGATAAGCTGTGAATTCGGTCCGCGCGGCGGCATAAAATCTATCAGTGTCGCCGAACCCGCCACCGACTCGACGTGGGTCTCCAAGATCAAACTTTTCGGCCGGGAACGTCGCGTTATTTCCACCGCCTCGTCGCGCGGAGCAATCATCCAGCGACCATGCTCGGGTGCACCAAGCAGCGCGGCAAAGCAGGCATCGGAATCAAAACGCGGCCAGCACAGCCAATCGATCGAGCCGTCACGGCCGACCAACGCCGCGGTGCCGAGATCGCCGATGATCGCATAGTCTTCGATGAGGGAGGCCATGAACTCCAATAATTTATGCTACACGCCACCCAGAGCTCGCCAACTGACGAAATACAGTAACAGTGTCGATGAAACGCTCGATGGCTGTATAGGTTCGGCCCATGGCGCCTCCATGTTGCACATTATCCTAAGCGGAAAGGGTGCCCCACCAATATTCTTGGGTAAGGGGCACATAGTGAAGCCCGCCTAATGCTTGCTCCGGATCCGGAATAAATCGGCAACTTTCAAACTGTTCGATGCAAGTCCGGGCAGTTCGGGGAAAACCGGCATACGTCCGCTTTGGATCACAAGCGAAATTGGCTCGGCATTGTTGTGGAACCGGTGAACCAGGACCTAGGCCTCGCGTTAGCAAACGTTAGCACAAAGCACGGTTGGGCGGCACAGAGGAGCACGTCATGACCGCACATCGGCTTCCGGGGAAACACGACCGACTGAGCAACGACGAATTGCATCCGCTGGTTTATCGCTCGATCATTGGGTTGACGATCTGGCTGGTGCTGTCGGCATGGCTGCTATTCAGTCGCGGCGCCTATACCGATTTGACGCTGACCGTGATAACCGCGTTCTTCCTGATCGTGGTCGCTATTCCGGTCATCCTTTGGCTCACTTGGCGACGCAACGCGAATTCTGATGAACGGCAAGATTATACCGTTCCGTTCAAAGATTGGCTCGCGCATCCGTTTGTAACACGCACTGGCAACATCCTGGGCCGGGAAGCGGTCGTACAAATTTTGCTGCCGATCAGCGCGGTTGCCTTCGGCATGACCATCTTTGGTCTAGTTTTCCTGTTCGTCGTACCGCACCTCGGCGCGTACTAGCGCGTCGATCGCCGATGAGATCCAATTCGTTTGATGGAAACATGTCTGTAAAATCATCAACTCTTGGTGAAAGCGCGCATGTCGCAGTCCAAATCACGATGCCTAAGCTGCTGAAATTACCACGACTCCCGCGCACGGTGCGGCAATTCGTCAAGGACGACTTCGGCGGCTGGACCGATCTCCGTTGTTAAAATAAAAATATAGCGATGGCGCAGTCCCATACATATGAGGTAATGGCCCTCCTTATGGATCGGCCGCCGTGTCCCAATTGCGGATCGCGAATGTGGCTCACTCGCATTGAGCCGACTGGTGAGCCGGGAGAAGATCAACGGACATTTGAGTGTCCGGACTGCGAGCAATCCGAAACCGTGAATGTAAAATTCGTTAGCGGCTAAACCGCTGTCTTCATTTGTGGCGGTCTGTTCTTCTGACTACGTTTCAGACAGCGCTTACGGCACCCCCTTAAGCTTAGCGATGCAACCCGACATTTTGCACCTCCCCTTTCACAGTCCTGCGGCAGTTCGCCACTGCAATGGCGTGGAACGATTTCGTTTCTAATTCATCTTCTCGTTTGGATGCGATCCCTAAAGAATCGGCATCTCGTGGGGCGAGGAGACGACATGGAGAAATACCATGGCCATGGCAGC
Organism: Pseudolabrys sp.; assembly: GCA_049674125.1. Taxonomy (GTDB): domain Bacteria; phylum Pseudomonadota; class Alphaproteobacteria; order Rhizobiales; family Xanthobacteraceae; genus Pseudolabrys. The sequence goes on from JBATYN010000551.1 coordinate 3,356, forward strand.
CACATACGGGGGGCTGTCCACGTCCGACCATAGCGCGCAGCTGCGCAAGGCGGTCATAGCATCGACCATCGGCACAACAATCGAGTGGTATGACTTCTTCATCTACGGCACGGCGGCCGGATTGATTCTCGGCAAACTCTATTTTCCGAACGAAGAGCCATTAACAGCAACGCTGGCGGCTTTCGCTACCTATTTCATTGGCTTTATTGGGCGGCCGATCGGCGCAGCGATTTTTGGCCATTACGGCGATCGCATCGGCCGCAAAGCAACCCTCATTGCAACGTTGCTGTGCATGGGGATCGCGACCTTCCTGATTGCCTTCGTGCCGACCTATGCCACGATCGGCATCTGGGGTGCTGTCATCTTGACAATCTTGCGGATGATTCAAGGCATTGGTGTTGGTGGTGAATGGGGCGGATCGGTGCTCTTAGCAATGGAATGGTCACGGACGCACGGTCAGCGCGGGCTTGTGGCCTCATGGCCGCAATTCGGCGTTCCCGCCGGTTTGTTTTTGGCAAATCTTTCTATTCTGGCGTTCAGCGCATGGTCAGGTGACCAATTTGCCGTCTGGGGCTGGCGAATTCCCTTCGCAATTTCGATCGTTCTCGTTGGTATCGGCTTGTGGATTCGTCTTGGCATTCTTGAGACGCCGGTATTCCAGCAACTATTGACTAAAAACAGAATCGAGCAGGCGCCCGTCATCGAAGTCATCAAGAAGCAACCGAAGGAGATTATCCTTTCGGCTTTGCTGAGGATGGCGGAGCAGGCACCCTTTTACATATTCACTGCATTTATCTTTGCCTATGCAGTCGGCACACTGCACATGTCACGGGACTTCGTTCTGACAGCCGTGCTCGTGGCCGCATGCGTCTCGTTCATCACAATCCCACTGTCTGGTCATATCTCCGATCAGATCGGACGCAGGAACATGTATTTGATCGGCGCGGCAACAACCGGTGTGTTCGGTTTTCTGTATTTCGGCATGGTCGATACCGCAATTCCATCGGCTGTCTTCATCGCAATTGTCCTGTCATTAATCCCTCACGACATGCAATACGGACCTCAGGCCGCGCTTATTGCCGAGGCATTTACGCCACGATTGCGGTACAGTGGCGCCTCGTTAGGCTATCAACTCGCGTCAATCATTGCGGGTGGCCCGGCGCCTCTCATCGCGGCCGCTTTATTCGCTACGTACAAATCCGGCTACGCGATCGCCATCTACATCGCTGCTTGCGCAGTGGTGAGCTTGGTATCCACTGCGTTTATGCCCGACTACACGGGAAAGGACGTTTCAATGGAATACGACGACGGATGAAGCAAATGGACTGATTCGAAGCGAGCGATTAAATGACCGAACCATGGAACACAATTCTTTATCGAGTGGCTGCATTCATTGCGGGGCTGGTCAC
>JBATYN010000552.1:0-4358 GCA_049674125.1 Pseudolabrys sp.
CCTGCGTACAGGCGATAGTGAACCGCTCGCCGCCCGCTAGGGCGTTACGGACGCGCTCAAGCTCCGTGCGGCAGAATTGGCGGCCCTCAATCACGACAGAGTCGCGACAGGCGCGGCGCACCATTTCGCCGTCAAGCGGCACGGTGTCTTCGCAGGAGCAAATTAGGATGTTACGTGGCCGTTCGGCCATCGGGCTCACTAACCTTTTCGTTTTCCCGCCAATTCAAGGCAAATCGCATGCTTGGCATTGGCCGCGCATCGATCCCCACGGCTGCGGGGCTGGCCTCGGAATCTGCCGAGGCTATAATTATATGTATTCAGATATGAAGGGTAGAGCGAGGAACAATGCCGCTCGAGACGGCCCGCCCCCAAACGCGCCTCGCACCTGAACTGGTGCTCCCGCCACCGTTCTCCGTGGTACGTTTGCGCGAGGTTGGCGATGCTTTCGCGCATGCAATATCGATCGCCCCGGAGTACGGCGCCGGGACCTTGGTATATGTCGGGCGTTTTGATCTTGCGGAGTTCGCGGTGGTTCTAGAGCCGGATGAGTCGTTGAGTAAGGCGCGCCGCACATTTTATGCTGGTATGACCGCTCTGGCCGATGCCCTCGCGGCCCATGCACAGCCCGAAACCTCAATCATCATCGATTGGCCAGATTCGCTCCTGGTCAATCAGGGTCTCGTAGGCGGCGGTCGACTTGCGTGGCCGCAGAATGTCGCTGAAGACGAAACGCCCCCGTGGTTAGTTTTCGGTGGAATGATCCGCACAGTGTCGATGACGGGTGTCGAGCCCGGCTTGAACCCGCTCGTCACAGCACTGGAGGAGGAAGGGTTCACCGACACAATGTCCAACCAAGTCGTGGAAAGTTTTGCACGCCACTTCATGGTTGCGGTCGATGCTTGGCAGGAAAGCGGGTTCGGCGCTGTGGCAAAAAGCTATCTGGGACGGCTGCCTCGCGAACAAGGTATGCGGCGCGATATTGATGAGAACGGCGATCTTCTGGTCCGCCGGATAGGGAATTCTGAGATTGTCCGTCGAGAGTTTCTATCGCGACTCGAACAACCCGCCTGGTTTGATCCGGCGAGCAAGGGACCGCGCACGTGAAGCTTATTCGCACTATACGACTCGACACATCCGATACTTTTGTATTCGAAAAAGCGGCCGATCCAGGAGAATGGGCTGTGTCGGGCGCATTTGCATTTTGGAATCGCGATCCGGGCGTCCTTGAAGGCAAGGCGCGCACGGCGTTTCGCAGCGGCTTCCTCGGAGTGTCGACGCTTGGGTGGTCGACATTGGTGCAGATCGTCGCAGCTAGTGAAGATGATCGGCTGGCCGTGGTCGACTCGTTGGCGAATCAGTTGGTAGTAAATTTCGGCGCGCCCTCGATTGAGGATGCTGTCGTGGCGGCAGAAGAGGAAGTCGCCTTCGCGCAGTCACTATGTACGCAGCCCGAAGACACGTTGGTTGCAGTAAATCGGACATTCGAAGACGGCGCGGTTCGCGAAGCGTTTCGAACTTTGCGCCCGCGTAATGGTGCAAAACCAGCACGCGCTTTTTCTTTCCTCGAGGTCGAGGGTGAAGAGGAACCGGCGAGCGAACAGCTTGACCTGATCGCTATGGCGGGCCGGGAACGCAAATGAATGACTTCTGGATCTCCAGTGGCCACCACCTGCTCGACCGAGGCCAGGGTGGCGGGCTTCACGTCACCGATGAGTTTCTGAAATTGTATTTAGCCCGGCCTGAATTGTTGCCACCGCCGGAAGCCTGTGTAGTCGAGCGTACATTGCACGCGGCGCTGCTGGCCGACCCCCGCATCTCCGTTTCTCCCTCCGATATTGCAGCCATCACCGATCCCGATGCGCGTGAGAACTGGCAACTACTCGTCGCCTTCAGGGATCACCTCTTGCGCCATGAAACATTGGAAGGCGCTTACGCCGAACTGGTGCGCAACGGGGTCGGCAAGATTCCGCCGCTATTCATCAACCAGCTCGTACATGTGATTCTGCGCAATGCACTCGACGGTATCCAGGATGCGCAGGTCGTACGCGCCGCCGAACTCTTTTTTCGTACGCAGCGTATAACTTTGCACGATGGCTCGCTCATTGCGGCCGATGAGGAGACCATTGGCGGCGTCAATACCGCGCCGGTGACGCCATTGGTTTCGATGTTGGGCATCCCACCTGAGGCTAACATCGATGTTATCAATGTCGAAAATGCTGACAACTATTGGGAACGCAGTGACCAGTTCGACATGGCGCTCGATCTGACTGCGGGTCGTGAAGGACTAGACGCTCTCGCGCAGGCGATGCAACGCTGGATCGCACACGTGATTGGTATCGATGTGAGCATTGAAGCACTTGCCGAACTAAGCGAGGTCAATCTCGCGTGGTATGTTGGTCTTGATGCCGACGCCACTAAAATTGGCGATTTGCTCTGGCGTGGCGAGGATATTGACGAAGCGACCATGGCGCGTGTGGTCGGCTTGTTCCGGTTAAGCTTCAGCGATCCGACGCTCATGCTCGACAAGGTGAAGGGCGAGCCCATCTATCTCATACTCGCTATGGCGCCAGATAAAACAATCCGTATGAAGCCGCAGAACTTGTTAATCGGTTTGCCGGTGCGGCATCTGGAGGGCGTAAGTTGACCGCTGTAGTTCCGCTTGCAAGCATTCCGGTTGGCGTTGTGGTTGAGCGCAGCAAGAGCGCGAGCCCGTGGGCGGATTTTCATTGGCGCCCCGTCAGGGTGCTTGCCGGCGTACCGAATACGCCACCGTGGACAAAGCTTGCCGAAGATGGTGAGCGTGCAACATTTTACGCGGGTGCCGCTCCAATTGATCTATATCGGACGGAGTCCGCGCATTATCGCGACAATTTGCAAACGGATGCGCCACTGCTTTGGATCATATTGCGGCCGGTCGAGGGCGATCCTCCATATGAGTTGGCGGCGGTTACGGCGGATCCGGCCGAGGGTGAGGGTATGACCGAAGCCGGTTCTCTTATCGTCGAGGCGGTCGCGATGCCGGAACCATTGCGTGAAGCAATTGCGGCGTTCGTGGCTGAACACCATGTTGAGCGAACTTTCGTAAAACGAAAACGGGACCGCGCGAATACGGAGGCATTGGCGCAGCGCGGACCTTCGTCGCGGGATGATCGCAAATGAACGACCCCAGTAATTTCCTCAGCCGCTGGTCGCGGCGCAAACGCCAAGCCGCCGATGTGCAGGCAGAGAAAGCAGGCATCCAGGTCAGGGCGGAGCCGCCACCCGCCGGCGAACAAACGCAGAGCATGCCCGTTTCAGCGCAATCGAGGCCGGGCGCGGTCGAATTTGATGTGAGCAGCTTGCCGCCGATTGATTCGATCGGTCCTGGTACTGACCTTGCGGTCTTCATGCAGCCGGGCGTGCCGCTGGCGCTTCGTCATGCGGCGCTTCGTCGCGCCTGGACGACCGATCCGGCTATTCGTGACTTCATGGGCCCCACCGAAAATTATTGGGATGGGGTGGGTCCGGATGGCATCCCCGGTTTCGGCGACCTCGATCCGAGTCTCGACGTGAAACGTCTTGTTTCTGAGCTTCTTGGCGAGACGGCCTCGGAACCATCAACCAACCACGAAGCGTCCGCATCTCCTGTTGCCGATGCAAAGCCTCCCGAAACAATTGGAACAATCGAAAGCGCCGAGGCGTCTAAATCGGCGCATGCGCCTGTAGCAACTGTGGAAAGGCCCTCGCACGCTGAAAATGGTGCATCGCAAAAGCAATCACCGCAAAAGCAATCCGAGCGGAAGATCGCCAGGCGGCACGGTGGTGCGGTGCCGGAATGAACATCGATTACGTTTGTTCATAAGGTATAGCCTCAAGCTATTGACCCCTTCTCCCGTGGGCCAGTAGGCTTTCTTTGTAACTATTCAAAAAAAGAGATTCGAGAGAGACCCGGATGAGGGACCTCGGCCTTTCCGAAGCGATCCGCGCCGCCGGCGGCGTCAGTGAACTCGCGCGCCAGATCGGTATTTCCCAACCGTCCGTGTCGAACTGGATTCGTATTCCTGCCGAACGAGTCATTTCGGTTGAATCGGCCACTGGCATCGATCGCGCGGTACTGCGGCCGGACCTCTATGGCGAGAACGAGAAAAAGCTGGCCGGCGATATCGACGAGGTCGATGCCGCGCGCGCGCAAGAATATGGGCTGCTTGCCGTATTGCTGACGCGGGCGCCGAATGCAACGTTGTTGTCCAAAATAACAGAGCTGCGCGCAGACGCTTCACCACTTGGCTTGGCGCATGCTGCGCTTGCCGAAGCTGCTGAGAAAACCAACACCCAAAGCGTAGAGCGCGAATTCTTCGATCTGTTTATCGGGCTGGGCC
>JBATYN010000553.1:0-3900 GCA_049674125.1 Pseudolabrys sp.
GACCGATCCACTGTCTTCCATCAGCTTTCCGAAGAGAGCCCCCAGCAGGAACAGTGGAAAAAATTGCGCGAGAAATTGCGACGCGCTCCCCATAAAGGTTTGCGTCCAGTGAGCAAGAAGTGGCTCGCCTGAGAAGAGAGCGGCAATAAGCGCCGCCATGGGCGCAAGAAGCAGCACGGACCATCCGCGGAACGCTAATCCGACCAAAAGGCCAAGGCCGATCAGAATGCCGAATAAACTCATGGCTCAGCACTCCGACAACAACACATCGATGTCCGCTGTGGAACTATGACCCAGATCATCGGCGTGCGCATCGATAAATTCGCTCGTTGCGCGGCGACCTTCCGTTCGCAGCATGGTCAGGAACTCCCATTCGGCATTGAGCTTCGAGGAGTAGCCGAGGTCACTCATCATTTCCGTCATAATTCTGTGCGTCCGCATGCCAGCCCAACGGGCACCCTCACCCCTTCCGGGATCAGCCACTTCGCGCAGGAGCGCAATCATCCGCAATTCCTTCATCAGCGCTGAATTGAAGGATATTTCATTCAGTCGGTTGAGAATTTCGGCTGCCGAGCGGGGTGTGGTCGGCCTTTCTCGCGGATTGATCTGCACCAGAATCGAATCGTGAGCCTCGGTTTCGCGGACAAGAGGGGTGATGGTCGGGTTACCCGCGAAACCTCCGTCCCAATACGGTTCGCCACCGATCTCAATCGCCTGAAACATCGTCGGCAAACATGCCGAAGCTAGCAGCACATCCGCAGTGATATCCGGATTCCGAAAAATATGCCCGCGACCGGTTCGTACATTTGTCGCGGTTATGAACACCTTGATCGGCGAGCGAGCGAGCCGAGTGAAATCAATGCTTTCGGCGAGAATGTCTCGTAATGGATTGAAGCCCCGTGGATTGAGATCGTAAGGAGAAAATATCCGTGTCATCAGATCCATGGCAATAAAGACGGGGGACGAGTCGAGCGTCCAACGCCCTGTCAACCGATCAAAAGGGCTCCGCTGTAACGGACTAAACGCCGCGGCGCGCGAGACGCGCTTCCAATATGCCTCGAGCGCGGCGCGTGCGCCCTCAGATCCCCCTTCGGTCCAGCCGTCGGCCAAAACGGCCGCGTTCATTGCACCAGCCGAGGTGCCCGAGATCCCAACAATTTCAAGCCATGGCTCCTCGAGAAGACGGTCAAGCACGCCCCAGGTGAACGCTCCGTGAGAACCCCCGCCCTGCAAAGCAAGGTCGATCGGCAGCGGCATTTGATGGATTTTTTGCGGCATCGTCTTTGTCTCCACGCATATTTTTCGTGGCGAAGGTTAGCGCGCGGTATTGTGAAACCGTTTGTTTTGAACGGTCATCGTAAGTCAATGACTGACGAGCATTGACCCAGCAAGGACTACGGTCAACGCGAGAAGTAGTAAGCCTGCAGTTTGCCATTGACGGAGGTGCCACTCCGTCCGCTCCGCGAGCGTGCCCAAAATACGGGCGATACGCGCGGTACTCTTTTCTGCGACGAGCAAATCGCCTTCCGGTACTTGCGGCAGCAAATACCCCCATCGCCAAAGTCCGATCCCCAGCATTCCGCCAAGGAGGACTGGCCAAAGTGCGGCCCAAAGTTCCTTTGGTATGAGGGCATCGAGCAAGGCGTGGTTGCCGATTTGCGCAAATAGCAGCCAGGGCAACACAACGGCGCTGACCGCAATCGCAAGCCAGGGCAACACCACCCGTGCGGGAGCAGCAGCTTGCGCGTTGTCCGAGGCTTTAACGAGGCAGCGCAAGAAATGAAGCATCAGGAGCGTGCTTCCAATCGCCGACAGAATGGCGAACGAACCAACGACACCGTCGCCCAGCGGAGCTTTTACAGCCAGCTTTGCCAATGCGCCTCCGGTCAAAGGAAGACCACCGAGTCCGAGTGCCAAAACTGTGGCGGGTAACAGTACGATCCAGAACTCGCGCACTCTGTTTGACGTGCCGACACCAAGGGCCAGGAATAGTCCTCCTTTGACCAGGATGTGGTTGGTTGCATAGAAGGCCACCGCGACAGGCACGCTTGAGTCGCCCACCGCAACGCCCATGCCGAGCACGGTGGCGAGCAGCCCCATCTGGCTCACACTCGAATATGCCAGAACCGTCTTAGGATTCGGCTGAGTTATTCCAACTGCGACACCATAGAACGCGGAAAACAAACCGGCGGCCGCAAGCGCCTCGCCCCAATTCGGTAGCGCCGTGTCAAATGGCAGAAAACGGATCAAGCCGATCACACCAGCTTTCACAGCAGCTCCGCTGAGAACGGCTGCAGCGGGAATTGGTGCGGCCGCATATGTCAGCGGCATCCAAACGTGCATCGGCACCAGCCCCATCTTCAGGCCAAAGCCCAAGATGAGGAACGCCAGGGCCGGATCGCGCCAAGGCGATGCTGGCAGTGCGGCCACCGCCTCGCGGATAAGCACGCTGCCATTCGGGCTCGCCGCCGCCAGCAACACAAAACCCATCAGCAATAAAGCCTCGCCGAGGACAGCCAAAGAGACATAGACGGCGCCAGCACGTTTAGCCATGTCGGTATTTTCAAATACAACAAGGCCATAGGCAGCAAGACTGACCAGCGTGAAAAACAAGTAGAAGCTCACCATGTCGGCGGCAATGAAGACGCCGAGGTTGCCGGTTAAAGTCATCAGCCACCACATCGCGAAGCGTCCGCCATTCGGGCGGGAGCGCAGCCACGCCGCTGCATAGACGCCTGCCGCGATCCAAAGCAGCGCGGCAGCTCCGAGCAGAAAAGCTCCAGGCCTATCGATCGCAAGAGTTAGGCCGAGTAATGCCTGTGGCAGCACCAGGGTCGTACCATCGGTGACAAAAATTGCAGCCACGAGTGCCGGCAATGGCGCAAGTGGTAGCAGTATTGGCACCCAATCCCTGATACGGACCGATACACACCCAGCGAGCATCGCCAGCGGCACCGCAACTGTAACGAAGAGCAGTGCTGTATTTGTCACAAGCCTGGCCTCCGCAAAAACAAGATTTGTCTGGGGCAGATTGTCTGGAAGTTTCTCATCGCGTGATCATTCCGAGCACTTCAGGTCGGCCGATTTGAAGAAATTCGGACGGCTGCAGCGGCACGAATCCGAGCGCAATTGCAAAAAGTGCGAGCGTCAGCGCGACAATCTCACGGCTTCGAGACACTGGTGTTACAATCTTCAATGGCTTAGTTGCGCTACCCAACGCCTTTCCGAGCACAATGAAAATGTAGCCGCCGGCGAGCAAGCCGCCGGCGAGCATGACGGCGGCCCACCACCATTGTCCCTCCATAATTGTCGCCAAAAGCAGAAGCCATTTTGCTACGAAGCCTCCACTCGGCGGCACTCCCATCAGCGATAGGCCGGCCAACCCGAAGGTGAACACGGTGATCGGAATTACACGGCCGATACCGCCAAACTCTGCAATCCGATCATGCCCAAGCGCCTCTGCGATGAGCCCCGCTGCCATAAACATCGACGCCTTTGCGAAAGCGTGGGAGAAAAGTTGTAGCCAGCCGCCAGTCCAGGCAACGCTGCCCCACGGTTCACTTCCACTGGAGCCCGCGACGAGCGGAAAAATGAAGAACAGGTAGCCGATCTGCGCGATCGTCGAATAGGCAATCAGCAATTTTAGTCGTTGTTGACGTAACGCAAGTACGCTTCCGAACAATATTGCGCCCGCCCCGAGCGTTCCAAGGATTTGACTGGAAGCAAATGACATCAGACCTGGCATAGCGTCGAACCAGAGCCGTACGATCAAAAAGAAGGAGCCTTTGACAACGAGCGCCGACAGCACCGCACTGCCGGGCGCCGGCGCTCCGACGTGCGCTGGCGCCAGCCACAGATGCAATGGGAACAGCGCGGTCTTTGCCAGCAGTCCTATTGTCA
>JBATYN010000554.1:0-2524 GCA_049674125.1 Pseudolabrys sp.
GCAGTGTTCGAGGACCGCAAGGTCAAATCGGACGTGATCGCAAAAATTCAGGCCGTGATTGGCGACAAGACGATATTCGCCTCAAACACATCGACCTTGCCGATCAGTTCGCTCGCTTCCGAATTCAAGGATCCGGGACGGTTCATCGGCATCCACTTCTTCTCGCCGGTCGACCGCATGATGCTGGTTGAAATCATCCTCGGCAAGCAGACCGGGGATAAAGCGCTCGCGGCTTCGCTGGATTATGTGCGCGCCATCCGCAAAACCCCGATCGTGGTCAACGACTCGCGTGGCTTCTACACCTCCCGTGTGGTCGGCACGTATATTCGCGAAGGCCATCTGATGCTGACGGAAGGCGTGCCGGCGGCGATGATCGAGAACGTGGGCCGTATGGCCGGCATGCCGGTTGGGCCGCTCTCCCTCAACGACGAAGTGGCGGTCGATCTGGCCTGGAAAATCCTCAAGGCCACCGAGGCCGATCTGGGTGCGAAGGCGATCGATCCGCGCCAAAAGAAGCTGCTCCAGGAGATGGTGGAAAAACGAGGCCGCTTCGGCCGCAAGAACGGCAAGGGCTTTTACGACTATCCGGCGAATGCGCCCAAGAAACTGTGGCCCGGCCTGGTCGACCTCCAGCCAAAGAAACTGCTCGATCCGGAAAAGATCGACATCGAGGAATTGAAGCTGCGCCTGCTCGGCATCCAGGCATTGGAGACGGCGCGCTGCTTCGAGGAAAAAGTGCTCACCGATGTGCGTGAGGCCGATGTCGGCTCGATATTGGGTTTCGGCTTTGCACCGTTCTCGGGCGGCACGCTGTCGTGGATCGACATGATGGGGACGAAGAAGTTCGTCGCCGTGTGCCGCAAACTGGAAAAGAAATTCGGTGCGCGCTTTGCACCCAACAAATTGCTGCTCGATCTCGCCGGGCGCGATGAGACCTTTTACCAGCGCTTCGCCCCATCCAGGCGCAAGGAAGCAGCCTAAGCTACGGCGCATATTCTCCGCTCACACCCGCACCCGGGTCCGGCTTCGCCGGCCCGAGTGCAGGCTCCACGGGGGTCCATTCTGCGGCACTTTCTCCGCCTCATCCTGAGGAGCCACGCGAAGCGTGGCATCTCGAAGGATGGGGCGATCACCCGACCTCGGGTTTACCCGAGATCGGGCAAGTACTCAGTGGCCCGAGTCGGATATATCCGACTTGGGCTGTTCGAGACGCGCTCCTTCGGAGCGCTCCTCACCATGAGGCCGCGAACTAGACCACCACAGTCAGCTTCTTCGCCGCCCGTGTCACGCCGGTGTAGAGCCAGCGCTCGGGGCTATCAGGAAAGGCAAATGACTCGTCGAACAGCACGACGTCGTCCCACTGCGAGCCTTGCGCCTTGTGCACCGTGAGCACGTAGCCGTAGTCGAATTCGTCATAGGGTTTGCGGCGCTGCCAATCGACTTGCTCGATGCCGCCGGAAAAACATTCCGGACGCACGGACACCTTTACCCCGCGCGTGGCTGTCTCGTCGTCAGGCAACAACCGCATGGTCATGATGCCGGCGCTCTTGCGCCCGCCGCGATCTTTCACCATCCATAGTCCGCCGTTGAACAGGCCTTTCTTGCGGTTGTTGCGCAGGCAAACCAGCTTGTCGCCGGCGGACGGCATGTCGCCCTCGAAGCCGCGCCGCTCGCGCAGACGTGCATTGTAGGTCCGGCGCGTGACATTGCGCCCGACCAACACCTGGTCGGCTTCGAGCACGCGCTGCGGATCGAGGTCGCTTTTGCGCACGACCTCAGTCTCGCCGTAGCGCCCCGGCTCAAGATATTCGCCGGCGCGGATGTCCATCGACAGCCGCACAATCGGATCGTCCTGCGCCTGCCGATGCACTTCAGTGAGCATCGCATCCGGCTCGGCTTCGGTGAAAAATCCGCCGCCCTGGATCGGCGGCAATTGCGCCGGATCGCCAAGCACCAAAACCGGCACACCGAACGACAAGAGATCGCGGCCGAGCTCTGCATCGACCATCGAGCATTCGTCGATGATGATCAGCGCGGCCTTGGAGGCGGGAGCTTCGTCCCACAGGTCGAAGCTCGGGATTTCCTCGCCGCTTTCGCGCGCGCGATAGATCAGGCTGTGGATGGTCGAGGCGTCATGGCAGCCCTTGCCGCGCATGACGGATGCGGCCTTGCCGGTGAAGGCGGCGAATTTCACGTCGCCGTCCGCCTCGTCGGCGATGTGCCTTGCGAGCGTGGTCTTGCCAGTGCCCGCGTAGCCGAAGAGGCGAAAGACCTGCGGCGTGCCGTTGGCGCCCGGTTTGGCTTTCAGCCATTCCGCGACGACGTTGAGCGCCTGATTTTGATGGGGTGTGAACTGCGGCATGGGCGCAAATCACTACAGCATGATGCGAGGTGGTGGAAGAACAAAAAAAGAACGTTGACAGAGGCTGGTTTTTGATTAAATTCCTAGGACTGTCTTTCGCTTGCCGGGCGCCGTCATGACGCGCTTGGGCGAGCAGGAGAGGGCGGCGCCCCGACAATGGGC
>JBATYN010000555.1:0-7575 GCA_049674125.1 Pseudolabrys sp.
CAATGGGGTCGAGCACGCCAATTTCTTCGAACAGCGGGCAACGGAATATTCGAAGGGCGCCAGCCGAGGCACGTGGGATGGAGACGAGGGTGTTTGGGCAAATTTCGATCAGACCGGGCTGCGCTGAGTGACTCATGAAAAACGCGGCCCTCATGGCCGCGTTTTTTATTCAGCGTGCCAGTCAGTGCTTAGTACTGCAGCCAGGGATTGTTCTTGCTCGGCAAGGTCCATGGGCCCGGAAGCGAGGTCGTGTGGCCACCGAAAGTCGTGTTGTCGAGTATGCCAGACGCGCGGTGATTGGGCAGAACCGCATAATCGTAATTGCCGCGCTCGCCGGGGAACGTTTCAGTGCCGGGGTCGAGGTAGGAACGCTTCTGAATGATGACGCGCGTTCGCGTCTTGCCATCTTGATCGCGGCTCACCTGAACCGCGTTGTCACGGTTGGCGACGACGGCTTTCTTCTTTGCCGGCGGATTTGTCTGGGCGTTCGCCGATCCGGCCACCAGGGCTAAGGCTCCGATCAGGGCAAACGCCGCAGCGCATACTTTCAATCTCATGGGGTCCTCGAACCTGTGGCTCTCTGTTGCAACGCAGTGTAGCGGGGTTCCGTTTCACGTAACAGGGGGCCCGAACATAGGTATATGCCCGTAAACCCTTAAAAAAGGCCCCGCCGCAAAGGCGGGGCTGGTATGACCAATGTTCACCCGAAGCGCTGTCAGACGCCGTAGTTTTTCTTCAGATAGTCCGCGATGGCCTTGGCGTCGGCGTCATCGATCGGCGCCCCGAAGGCCTTGATCATCTTTGTCACCTCGGCATCCCAACCGGCCGCGTTGAGAAACGGCGAGTTCATCGGAATGTAGGACAGGCTGTGGCAGGCTTGGCAATTGGCTTCGACTTTGTCGACGCCCGGCGCCTTCTTCAGCTGCACCGGGCTGTCGTCTGCGGTCGCGGGCAGCGCGGCAGCGAATGCGATCAGCGCGGCGGTGGATGCGATCCGTGCGGCGGTGGATACTAGTACATATGTGCGCATGCCCATCTCCCTCACCCCGCCATCAACGAAATGTTTTGCATGACGTTGTTGTGATAGCCGGCCGGGTTGAAGATCAACTCCGATGTCTGGCTCTGGCCGATCTTGTTGGTTGCGTTGACCATCACGGTGTTCTTGCCGCGCTTAGCGGATAAATCGAAATTCCATGGCCGGAAGGCAAATCGGCCGAGATCCTGGCCAAGTGTTGCCGAAGACCAGCTATTGCCACCGTCCGTAGAAACGTGGAGGGAGCGGATGCCGTAACCGCCGTCCCATGCTTGTCCGCTCACTCTCACTTGACCGGCCTTCACCTTCTCGCCGTCGCGATGACTGGTGATCAGCGAGTTGACCACCATCTCGGTGATGGGGGTGTTTGCTGCAGTCTCCTGACTGATGAACCGGTCCCTGATCGGAAATTTTCCGAGCGGAATGCGATAGGCGGGATTCATCCAGAATCCGCCCAGCGGCTTGGTCAACGCATTGATCGCGATGACGTGCTTCATCCAATACGTGCCGGTCCAGCCTGGCACAATGATGCGCGCGGGGAATCCGTTGAGATGCGGGAGTGGCTGCCCGTTCATTTCGTAGGCGACGATCGTCGTGTCCTCGATCGCCTTCCAGGCGGGGATGCTCTTGATGAAGTCCGGCGTCTTGTCGACGGCCGGTCCATCGGCGCCGTTGAATGAAATTTCGATTGCTTCCTTTTTGAGGCCAGCTTTATCAAGAATGTCCTTGAGCTTTGCGCCCTTCCAGCGCGCACAACCCATAGCGCCATAGCCCCACTCGACACCCGCGACGTGCGGGTTCGAAAGACCACGCCGGTTACCGGAGCATTGATTAACCGCGACGACTTCGACGGCGGGCAACTTTTTAAGGTCGTCGAAGGTGATGTCGACCTGATTGTCGACGCCATCACCACCGACGGCGATCTTGTAGGTCTTGGCATCGACTTCCGGAATGTCGGCGAGGTGATAGCGCACAAAGAACTGATCGTTCGGCGTGATCGGCGTGCGCAGGTATTCGAGCGGCGATTCATAATTCGGCGGCCGGTCGGCAAGCCGGATCAGCGGTTTCTTGCCCGGCAACGTTTCCATCGTCGCATAGCTCGCAACGCCGTCGGGCAAACCGGGTGTCAGGTTCGCGCCGGCAGCCTCGGCCTCCGGGAATTTCGGGTTGAGCCCGGAGACGGCAAGCGCGGCGCCTGCGCCCGCTGTTCCAAGCAGGTGACGTCGAGTGATCATCGTTCCTCTCCCCAGAGGTTCGCCAAAGCCAGCGGTCATCACCACTGCTTCAGATATTTTTATTGGAATATGATCCGACGGATTCGCGCGCTGGTCAATTGTCATCGTGGTGACGGCGCGCGAAATCGTTTGCACGCAACGCGCGCAATCTCATCGAATGGGATTGTGGCGACGGCGCACGCAGTGACGTCGCTCATCGCCCTCTGCGCCGCGGCTCCGGTCGATTTGCGAGTGCCTTCCAGAGCAGATGGTATTTCGGCGTTGCCGCGAGGATTGGATCGCGCTGGCCGCAATAGCTGCGGTTGAGTTCGGCTTGCGCAAACAGTGCGCCAATTTTCGGATCGCTTCCGGCGGAGAGCAATGTCAACCGATCCAATGCACACGCCAATGTGCCTTGCTCGATCAATTCGGCGCCGCCCTGGCAGAACCAGCCGGATATTTGCAACCGCGGATCCCGATACGCACGTACGAAGCCCAGGCAATGGCGTGGCGTCCCTATCGATGTCGCGAAGGTGACGATCGTCAGTTCGCCGAACTTGCTCGTGAGAGCTTTGTCGCCACGCTGCACCTCGACGGGTCCGAGTGCGCCGGCATTGGCAACGATCTCCGCCTTCGGATCGGGAAACCGATGGATTTCGTTTCCCGGCCGGTAGATCTCGACCTGCAGAAAAGGCGCCGTGCTATCGGGCTCGCCCAGCAACAGCACGTCCTTGCGTCCACCGCCTTCCACATTCCGGCGAATGGCGTAGTTCGCCGGCAAATCCGCGGCCTCCGGAATCGACAGCGTAAAAGCGGGAAATGGCCGTTCGATTTCAACCCATGCCGGCCGGTGCGCTGGCGTGACGTTATTCATTCTCACCGGCGGCTGGGAAACGCGCGCGGCGGCTATGGACAACAGCGTAACAGCGCCCAGATATGCGAGTATGCGCACAAAGCTGGACGGCAGTTCGTCACGCCAGGACTGCAGCGCCGGGTGCATGAAGTCGTTTTCGGTAAGTGGCGTTGTGTTACAGGCAGTTCTCGCCTAGAAGGCGCTGCCATCCGGTTGCCTAATACCAGCAACTGAGTGGTAAATTATTCCGGAGCGTTAACAATGGGTTACAAGGTCACCGTCGTAGGTGCCACAGGCAATGTCGGGCGCGAGATGCTCGATATTCTGGCCGAGCGCAATTTCCCCGCCGATGAGGTGGTGGCCATTGCCTCGCGCAAAAGCCAGGGCGTGGAGTGCTCATTCGGCGACAAGACTTTGAAAGTGAAGGCGCTCGACCATTTTGATTTTTCCGATGTCGATATTTGCTTGATGTCCGCTGGCGGTGCGGTGTCGAAGGAATGGTCGCCGAAGATTGCTGCCCAAGGCGCGGTCGTGATCGACAATTCGTCCGCCTGGCGCATGGATCCGGATGTGCCGCTGATCGTGCCGGAAGTGAATGCCGACGCTATCGCAGACTTCGCCAAGAAAAACATTATTGCCAACCCAAACTGCTCGACCGCGCAACTCGTGGTCGCGCTTAAACCGCTGCACGACAAGGCCAAGATCAAGCGCGTTGTGGTCGCGACCTACCAATCTGTTTCGGGTGCCGGCAAAGATGCGATGGACGAATTGTTCTCGCAGAGCAAGGCGGTGTTCACGCTCGGTGAAGTGGAAACCAAGAAGTTTCCAAAGCGCATCGCGTTCAACGTGATCCCGCACATCGACGTCTTCATGGAGGACGGTTACACCAAAGAAGAATGGAAGATGATGATGGAGACCAAGAAGATTCTTGATCCCCACATCAAGTTGACCGCCACGTGTGTGCGGGTGCCGGTGTTTGTTGGTCATTCGGAGGCGGTCAATATCGAGTTCGAGAATCCAATCAGCGTCGAAGAAGCGCGCACGATTCTGCGCAGCGCGCCCGGCTGTCTGGTCATCGACAAGCACGAAGATGGCGGCTACGTGACACCGTACGAATGCGTTGGCGAGGACGCGACTTATATCAGCCGCATCCGCACCGATCCGACCGTCGACAATGGCCTGCAGTTGTGGGTGGTGTCGGACAATCTGCGCAAGGGCGCCGCACTCAATACGATTCAGATCGCTGAATGCTTGATCAACCGCAAGCTGATCCAGGCAAAGCGCAGGGCGGCCTAAGCTCGCCAAGCCGATCGCTCTCAATCGCGGTAGTTGTCAGGACGCTGCGCTGGCGCGCGGCGCTTCACTGTCTTGTGTCCGAATATGTTGCGCCAGCTCTTGAAAATTTGCGACAGCCGAGTGCCGCTCGTTGTAGAAACGAACAAGCCGTTGCGCGGTCGCTGGCTGCAACCGGTCAAAGCTGCGCCGTGCGGCTTCAATCGCTTGGGGGGAATAGCGAAAAGACTTGCGCCGCAAGATGCAGATTTGCTTTGCGGTCGGCCACGACAGGTCCGCTGCTTTTGCGAGAATAAGCGCGAAATCGCTTTCGGCGCGCGAGTCGTTCATCACGCTTTCGACGAGCTTGATGGGTGCTTGCGAAAGCGCAGAAAGCGCCGCGACCGTCTCTTCGAATTTTCCCTTCGCTGCGGCTTCGCAGACTACCGGATCCACCGGAGCGCCCGAACGCCGCACCACATCGAATTGCGCTGCGGCTTCCCGGTAATCGCGTTTGGTCTTGGGCTGGGCAGTTGAATCTTGCCCCGTGATATCGGTCAGCACCCTGTGCACTTCGTAAACCGCATTCGGATTGCTGGCCGCAAGCTTATCGAACACAACTTCGGACGCTCGCGCGATAAGGGCGTTAAAATGCTCCTGCGGGATATCCTTGCGCATGGAGACGCAGATCGCGAGCACTTCGTCGTTGATAGATCTATCGACGAGTTTGCCGTAGCCGGCATCAGAAAAGCGTGCGCCTTCATTTCGCGTTACCGAGAGAACGACGTCGCGATTGCCGTGGGTCACCAGCACATCGCTGACCTTCTCGCTCAGAGATGAGCGTTTTGAAATGGCGAGAAGCCGCTCCTGGCTATTGTCGCTCGCGATCGCCAGCAGATCGTCGTCAGTCAATCTGTTCGAACGGCTCAGGATCGGGCCGGCGACTTCAATCGATTGGTCGCGCGCCAGCTTTCGCACAGTCATTGGCGGTGCATTTTCAGCGGGCGCCAGGCGATGAGCGAGCTCTGCTCTTGCCTTGGTCTCGATCTTGTCGGCAAGGCGGGAGATCACGCCATCGAACAAATCGACGTGCTCGTCGGAATAATTGTCGGCGCCAGCGAGAAACAGGTCAGTGACGCGGCGAACGATCTCCGCTTGCTTCTCGACCGATCCGGTCGAGAAAGTGCCTTCGATCTCGGCGATAATCGACCGCTCTTCAATCACAGCGCTAAACCGTCCTGGCTATTCGCGGCTAGCTGTAACTGGCGGGAATTACCATCACGTTAGGCGAAAACCGCGCATTCGCAGTAACCGTATTTGATCGCGGCGTATCGGATTCTGCAGGAAAATCCGTCGAAACACGGTTAAGACGCGGTAAGCGGTGGGAATGGCCACCGGTCAAAATCGGGGCTGCTCGAATATCCGCGCATAATCATCTTGCGCAACCTGCGTAAAGTTGCCGGTCGCGGGATCACGCACCGATAGCTGCCCGGTGGCAACGCCAAAATAGGCGCCATGAACCGCGACCTGCCCGCGCTCGATAAGTTTGCACAAGCGTGGAAACGTCATGAGGTTTTCGATGCTGTTGAGAACATTCGCCTGCTCGAGGCGGCCCAGATAGTCCGCGGCGGATAAGGCGCCGCGCGGCCCAACCTTGTCCGCCGCCGGCGCCATCAATTTCATCCAATTGCCAATGAAGTCGCCGGGCGACAGCGGCTCGGCATCTTCGACGTAAGCTTTGACGCCGCCGCATTGTGCATGGCCAAGCACGACAATGTGTTTGATCTTGAGTGCGCCGATACCGAATTCCAGTGCTGCGGAAACGCCATGGGCCCTCTGATCTGGCGCGTAAGGCGGCACGATATTCGCCACGTTGCGCACGACGAACAGCTCGCCGGGGCGTGCGTCAAATATCACTTCCGGCGATACGCGCGAGTCGCAACACCCGATCACCATGATCTGCGGTGATTGACCGCCTTCGCCAAGGTCGCGATAGCGATCCTGTTCGTGCCGCAAACGTCCGATGAGAAAGGCCCGATAGCCGTCGATGAGTTGCTGAGGAAGTGTCATGCCTGCGGCTCGCTAAAGATCGTCACCTGCATTCACACAATCACGGCTCGATTGCTGTTGGCAACCCGCGCGGTTCCAGGAGTGGCGCGCCGAGTGCATGAACGATAGGCTGGGCTCGGCGAACAGGAGGCTGTCCCCCAATGAGCGTCCGTCCTCATCGCAGCGTACTCTATATGCCGGGGTCTAACACCCGCGCACTGGAGAAGGCGAAGACGTTGTCGGCCGATGGAGTGATTCTTGACCTCGAAGATTCGGTCGCGCCTGAGGCCAAGGAAACCGCTCGCCAGCAAGTTGCTGATGCGGTGAAGGCCGGCGGTTTTGGTGCGCGCGAGGTCATTATTCGCGTCAATGGTGTCGATACGCCGTGGCACGCCGACGACCTTTCTGCGGCCGCCCATGCTGCGCCCAATGTGATCCTGGTGCCAAAAGTATCGAGTGCCGAGACATTGGAGCTGATCGGCCGGCGTCTGCTCGACATGGGCACGGACCACAAGACGAGAGTGTGGGCAATGATCGAGACGCCGCTCGCAATCTTCAATGTTCTATCGATCGCCGGGGCGGCGCGCGATTCTGAAACACGCCTTTCCGGCTTCGTGATGGGAACCAACGATCTCGCTAAGGACACGCGCGCCCGGCTGGTGCCGGGGAGGGCGCCGATGCTGTCGTGGCTATCGATGTGCGTGGCGGCTGCACGCATCTATGGAATCGACATTCTCGACGGTGTTTACAACGACATCGGTAATGCAGAAGGCTTTATGAAAGAATGTGCGCAGGGCGTCGAACTCGGCTTCGACGGCAAGACGCTTATTCACCCCAGTCAGATTGAACCGTGCAACAAGGCATTCTCACCTTCGCCGGCCGAGGTCGAACAGGCGCGCATGATGATTGCGGCATTCGATTTGCCCGAGAACAAGGGTAAAGGCGTGGTTTCGATCGAAGGGCGCATGGTCGAACGCCTGCACGCCGATATGGCGCGGCGCACGGTGGCGATCGCCGAGGCGATCGCAAAGTCGTCGTGACGTCCGGTCCAAAAATGGCAAAAATGCTGCTGAGGCAATAGTTTAGAACATTTTTAAAGAGCGATTTGTCTTTGACTCGGCCTAGGACACCGGTTAGCGAATACCCCCACAAGG
>JBATYN010000556.1:0-10299 GCA_049674125.1 Pseudolabrys sp.
TGCAGATTGTTGGGGTGAGGGCGTGACGCCTCTCACATTCCTCCCCTTACCCCGCCAGTTTTGGCGGGGTCTTTTTTGGAGCATCCGAGCTTGTAGAGAGGTCGGCACGCCAAAGGGCGGAAAGGGCGCGGGCCGGCAATTCCTCCCTTTAGCGAGTTCACATGCCCGGCCTCGACAAATTTTATGCCGATTTAATCGCTTTCTGGCCCCACCGAGGCGGGCATCTCGGAAAAATTAACAGTTCATAAACCATACTCGCGCACCATCCCTGTCTACACGCATTCGCTGGTGGGGACTTAGCCCGTGCGGACCAATCGCAGCTGGCTCTGCATTTTCGGGGCTGTCGTCTGTCTTATCACACTCCCGCTTCATGCGGAGGACGGCGTATTCCAAGACAAGATATTGTTCGGCCAGGTCGCGGCGCTTAACGGACCAGCGCAGGCGCTTGGGCAAGGAATGCGCGAAGGCATTCTCGCTGCGTTTGAAGAAGCCAATCGCAGCGGCGGCATCAACGGCCGCAAACTTGAACTCAAGTCAATCGACGACAGTTACGAGCCCGAAAAGACCATCATTGGTATCAACAAGGCGATCAGTGAAGACAAGGTCTTTGCTCTTCTCGGCGCGGTCGGAACGCCAACCTCAAAGGCAGGCCAGCCTATCGCCACGGCGGCCAAGGTCCCGTTCATCGGCCCGTTCACAGGCGCGGAATTTCTACGCAATCCTTTCAACCGCTACATCGTCAATATTCGCAGTTCGTACTTCCAGGAGACAGAAGCCTGGATTGAGCATCTGACCACAGACCTTGGTATTACAAGAATCGCAATTCTCTATCAGGACGACGCCTTTGGTCTTGCCGGTCTAGCC
The DNA here is from genome assembly GCA_049674125.1 of Pseudolabrys sp. Classification (GTDB taxonomy): domain Bacteria; phylum Pseudomonadota; class Alphaproteobacteria; order Rhizobiales; family Xanthobacteraceae; genus Pseudolabrys. The sequence continues at coordinate 865 of JBATYN010000556.1, forward strand.
GGCGTCAAAAAAGCAATGGCCAAGCGCAACATCGCACTCGTCGCCGAGGGAACGTTCAAACGCAATACGACGGCGATCAAGTCGGCGCTGCTCGAAATCATGAAGGGCCAGCCCCAGGCTGTCGTGACAGTTGGGCCATACAAACCAATTGCAGAATTCATCAAACTCGCACGGCAACTCAAGGTCGATGCCACCTTCGTTGCGATTTCATTTGTCGGATCGGATTCGCTCGCGCAGGAGCTTGGCAACCAGGGCGCCGGCGTAGTCGTTAGCCAGGTCGTTCCATTCCCATGGGACACATCGCTATCCGTTGTGAAGTCTTATCATGCTGCCCTCGCTGCAGTGAATGCGAAATCGAAGCCGGGGTTTGTTTCGATTGAAGGTTATTTCGTCGGCCAACTCGTGGTCCAGGCGTTGAAACGGATTCCAGGCGAGCCGACACGTGAAGCGTTTCTCAACGCGATTGAGGGCGGTCCGTTCGATCTTGGCGGCGTAAAGCTCGAATTCGGCCCAACTCAAAACCAGGGGTCGAACCAGGTTTATTTCACCGTGCTTCAGCCCGATGGCTCGTTCAGCCCAGTAACAAAGCTCGTAAAGACTGTTGCAAGATGATGCCGAGTGGATATTCGAAACATGCGCACCGGGTGGGTTAGATTTTCGATGGGACACGGTCCTGATAGCCATCAAAATTCGGGTTGGCTGTCGACGATCCGCGCTCGTCTGTACCTCGCTTTCGGATTTGCCGCCGCCCTGACAATCATCGGTTCGTCGATTGCCTTTTATGAATTCACCGTCATTGGCATGACAACCAACGAAATCGTTTCGCGCAGCTTGCCGGCCACGACCGTATCGCTTCGTCTCGCAGAACAAGCCAGCAGTCTGGTGTCCTCAGGGCCGCGTTTGATGGCCGCCAGGACGGACAAAAGCCGCGATGAGGCGATGGGTGAAATCCATCAGCAAGAAAAAAATCTGGAAGATGGCATAGCGCATTTGAAAACACTCGGCATTGCAAATGCCGATGATATTGAGGCTAACCGAAAAGCCTTGTCGGAACGCCTTCATACTCTCGATCAAACGGTGTCAAATCGCATCGTTATGTCGAATGAGCGGTCGTACCTGGCATCCTCGGTACGAGCGGCGCACGAGGCCCTGCTCATTGGCCTCGCCCCGGCGATCGATGACGCCAATTTCGACCTTATGATGAATGCGAAACAAGAGGGGGCCGCTGCCCTTGATACGAGACTCGAATTGCTGCGACGGCTTTTAGAGACGGAATCTGAATCGAATCTTCTCGCCGGACTTTTGACTGAAGCTTCACTCGTTAACGATCCGAGCCGTCTGGAGCCCTTGCGCGATTTGATTGACTCCGCCCAAAGAAAAATTGGCAAAAACCTGAACGCGATCCCCGACGGCACCCAACGAGAAAAGCTTCTCTCTCTTTTCAAGCAGCTGGGCTCGATCGGAGCCGACGATGGGATCATGGCCGCGCGTGCGTACGAACTCAATCAGCAGCGCGATGCCCAATTGGCCTTCGATGCTGCGCAGTCCGAAGCTTCCAGACTCAAATATGCCGTCGATGGTCTCGTCGAGCAGCAGACCCGCACCGCCCAGGACATTTCCAACTTTGCCAGCCGGCAAATCCGGTCCGGGCAACTTATATTGACCATCCTTTCGATTGCCGCGGTCTTGAGCGCGGCGTTGGTGGCGTGGCTTTATGTTGGTCGTAGCGTCGCTCGCCGCCTTGGTTCCCTCAGCGATGCGATGCGGCGTATCGCCGACGGCGACTTAAACGTTGATATTCATGACACACGCGGTGACGAAATCGCGGATATGGGGCGAGCACTTCTATTTTTCCGCCAAGCTACCGCCGAAGCGGCCACCGCCCGTCGTAAGGAAAGCGAACAAACCCGCACACTCGAATCGCGGCGACATCTTGTGGAGACAGCCACGCTTGAATTTGAGCAGGCGGTATCCAATATCGTGCAAACGCTCGACCGCGCAGCCGCGGCAATGGATAGCTCCGCACGCGACATGGCGCATAGCGCCACACGCAACCAGGAGCAGGCCCTGGAAACTGCCGCAGCGTCCGAGCAAGCGACGGCCAATGTCGGAATTGTGGCCACGGCCGCCGAGGAAATCGCGCAGTCGATCGAGCACATCGCGGCCCGCGTTGCTAATTCAGCGACGGTAGCAAGTCAGGCGAGCGGCGAGGCCAAGGCAATCACCGAAGCAGTCGCGAGTCTTTCGGCTTCGGTCGACGAAATCGGCGAGGTCAGCGATCTTATTAGCAGCATTGCTGCACAAACAAATCTGCTCGCGCTCAATGCGACAATTGAAGCTGCTCGCGCGGGGGAAGCCGGCCGCGGCTTCGCCGTCGTAGCGCAAGAAGTAAAAGGGCTTGCCACCCAAACGGGCAAAGCCACCGAGGAAATCACACGACATATTGTGTCGATCGAGCAGACAACAGATCGATCCGTTCAGGCCATCAAGAAGATTGCCGCAACGATCGAGCAACTGAGCGAAGTTGCTAACGACGTCTCGGTGGCAATGCGTCAGCAGGACTCGGTTACGCAAGAGATCGCGCGCAATGCCGGCGCGGCGGCGAAGGGTACGCGCGACGTCTCTGAAAATATCACCGAAGTTTCGAACAGCGCCGTGAAAACCGGCCACGTTGCCACGACGGTTCTAACCGCAGCGGGCGAGCTGGCGGGACAATCACACTTGCTGCGTCAGGAAGTCGAGCGCTACCTGGCACAGCTCCGAGTGGCTTCGTAGCGACTTCCGTTTGTTTCCAGACAATTGCGCGGTGTCGCTATTTCGGGTGCAGCTTCAGCGTCCGCAAAATTCGTCTACTACGGGCCCAGAAGCCAGCTGGTGTCCGGCTTTGTCGGTATCAACTCTTCAGTTTGGGTGGATGCCGTGTCGGTATGGCTGACTACTGGCGCAACCACAGCATTGAGGACCAGTGCGGCCAGGATTCCGGCGGCGGCGATTGCGACGTTTGTTGCGTGGCGCATGAGACCTCCTCCTCTTTGGATGATTTACGTTTCCGGCCAACAATCCGACTGTTCGCATCAAAGCGTTTATGAGCTAGCTCACACTCAGGAAATTTGTTTGCCAAGGGCGATTGCCACTCCGCAAACGGCCTGCCGCAAAGGGCACGACCATAAACACTGCATAAAAAAGCTATCGTTTGATCCGATCGATTATTGTTTTGCGGTTTGTAATTCTCTACCACCAAGCACGGGAGCGACGTGATTCTCGCGGGACGACCTGTCCTGCTGGAGATGTATCATGGCGATAGCCGCTCATTCATCCGACACTGCGCCGTTGCGTGGCCGATGCCACCTGCTATCGCAGCCAAAGCCGTTAACGTGATGGCCTGATCTACAGCTCTTCGGCAGACGTTCGCTGTTTGGCGCGCGCCGGATAGGCCATGTTCAACACAATCATCCTGCTGACCGGGCCGGTCGAAGAAGCGGCTTTGACCGCAGTGCTGCGCAGCCATAATCCCCAACTTGCGATTCTCACCGTCAAGTCACGGGCGGAAATAGAAGGAATCTGCCCAAGCGTCATGCAACGCGCCCGATTGATTGCGTTCGTCACGCCGGTGGTGGTGCCGAAGCGAGTTCTCGATTGCCTCGGTTTCGGTGCCTATAATTTTCATCCTGGGCCGCCTCAATATCCCGGCTGGGTGCCGTCGCATTTTGCCACTTATGACCGAGCCACCACGTTCGGTGTGACAGCACACGTCATGGTCGAGAAGGTCGATGCGGGCCCTATCGTCGGGGTCAACCTGTTTTCGATTCCGCCGAATACGGGCACGCTCGGTCTTGAGGCCCTGGCATTCAGCCATCTCGCGCGCTTGTTCTGGGGCCTTGCGAGAACGCTCGCGAACCAATGTGAACCACTGCCTGAACTTCCCATCCGATGGGGAGCCCGCAGGACTACACGCCGCATGTATGCGGCGATGTGTGAAATCCCACTCGATATTTCAAAAGATGAACTCGACCGCCGCGTTCAGGCATTCGGCGCGGGTCATTTCGAGATTTTTCCAACACTGACGCTACACGGACGCCAGTTCTCCTACACATCGCCGGATGTCGCCGCGAAAGCCAAGATTTGATCTGCGACACGGGGCCACGATCGAATCAAAAGGAAACACATACACGGCGGAAGTCGGATTTAGCCACCGCACGCAAAAATGCAGGAGAGTAGAATAGCAGAGAGGCTGCACAGCCACCCCGGCGTGCAGCCTCCTCAATTGCAAAACAAGAAAAAAAATTCGAAACGTGGCGCCGCGCTAGCGCATCGACACCGTCATTCCACTCAGATCGACAGCGAGCTCAAAGCCCACCTGCCGTCCCCGCAATTCCAGCACGACACCGTTCGCATTCCGCAGGCGTGCAACTCTCGCGCCCCCTGCAATCGCTAATCCGGCGCCGACTGCCGTATATGTACCGGCGATGTCCCCCGGACTTCGCAGATGATAGGCGCGGCCTACAAAGTCTGCGGTGCTGACGCCAATTGTGCCAACACTCACTCCGCCCACGCTGAACGGATAGGTTCTACCTGCAAAGCGCAACGTGCCGTTGCCGCCTCCGACACCAATAATGAACCCTGCCCTCGAAACGGTGACCCGGATCGAGCCCGTCGCTGCATTCGATGGCGAAGCTACTGCTGATAACATGACGGCCGCCGCCACGACGACCGCACAGAACTTCATCGCACGATAGATACCCGACATAACCGCCTCCAAAATTATTGCAATAAACGCGCGAGCTACCGTAACACCGGGCTATGCCTGTTCCAACCCGGGGTAAATACCGCCGCTGCACTACCTGGCGATCGGGCTAGCGATCTCTCCCGCAACCTGAAGAAGCGGCCGGTCAACTCCGGTTTAGCGTGATTGAAGCTCTCACGACCTGTCCCCCGCCGTGTGAGTCGATGGTCACGCTTTGGCGCTTGTTGCGCGTCACCATGACAACGCCGGCAGCAAAGCCCGCGCTTTCGATGTGAAGCTCAAGGCGGTCACCGTCCGCATTACCAACGGCTGTGCCTCCCACGCTGCGCGTGCGTTCGGTCCAACGGCCGGTCACCTGGTTTGTTTCATCGGCGCTAAAATCGCCAGCCATATCGAATTTATAACTGTCGCTGGCACAGCGCAGCTGCAGGGTGACTTCGCGCTGGCTGCTGCCGCGTTGACTGTAATTTGCGTTGCAACGAATTTGCTCGGCCGCGCCGTTTTCTGGCCGTAGTGTGCCCGCCCCCGACCACGCCCCTGGAAAACCGGCGAATGGCCCCCCTTCGGCCAATGCGCCCGGCAGCGGCATCACGAAAGCCGAAGCGATGAAGGCCAAACAGCAGCCGAGGCAGAGGGCAGACGAAAAGCGACTGTATGTGCGTTGCAAGGCTATGTTTCCTATTCAAAGTTCGTATTGAAAAGACCGTGGTAGCCCCGCTTTAAAGGCTAACGGGGGGTATTGGTACCAAACTAGCGTGCGCATCCGCCATTAGGGCAGTCTACTGCAATTTCATCAGAGGCTTACCCGCTACTTTCTATCTATCCCGTGGCAGAAAAATCTTGAAGGGCCGCTTGATCGTCCCGGAACAAGCGCGAGTGATAGTCTTCCCGCCGTCATTCCATGTCTGTGTCCCGTTAAGGTCGACGTGACGGCGCACGAAAGTACCGCCGTATTTCGCCTCATACTGGCGGTTGCCGCCCTTCCAGGACCCCTGCAGGCTTATGTTATCGCCATTCAGCGTTCCGGTCCCCTGCTCCGGCGTCGGCTCGGCTGCGTCTCGCAACCGCACGATATGGCTGTAGCGTACCGCACCGCCTGATATCGTCACTTCAATGGCTCCACGGCTCTTGCCGACCGAAAACGGCAGTTGGTCGCACACCATCGTCCCGCGATAGACAGCGTCGCGCACCTGTGCCTTTGCCGGCGGAACTGCCATTGCAAGCGCCGCTGCGACAATAACGCCAATCATTCCATTCCGCCCCATTGTGGACTCTCCGCTGAGATTTTCTGTTATTGCAGGCCGTGCTGCAGAAGCCATTCACCGCATGCCAATCAACTCTCGTCCTATCGAATGCGGCGGGTTGTCTCAATCCAATAATACTGCATACTTTTAAAGGACTACGCTAAAGGGGAGCACATCATGTCTCATTTCGCCAGAGGCCCTCAAAAATCACCCCAACATCAGTGTCGTTCAATTGTACATTGACCATCCGGAGATGAAGCGGCTGCCTGTGGAGCACGTAAAAACCCGATATAGGCAAAGCCCGGGCCACCGCAACCAATGGCCTGTTTATTTCAGCGAGCCGCCAGCGTTGCGCTGGGTACAGCCAAGCCAGGCTGACGAGATTCCTGTGATTGCAGCTTGCTTTTGTACTCCTCGAGCACGCCTTCGAGCCGCGAAATATTTTGCAGAAGGCGCTCGCTGGTCAAACTCAGCAGGTAATACCCGAATTCCGGATTTTGGAAGTAAAGCTCGAGCAACGTTTCATAGGTGATGGTCAGAACATCACCGTTCTCGATGCACTGGATGGTCTGTGTCCGGCGATTTTTTGGCGCGACAAAGCCAAGCTCGCCCATGATTCTTCCGGGCGGAAGCTCGATGCCAATTTCAGTGACGAGAAATTTTCCGGTGACCGTCAGAAACATTTCATTGGCGACGTCACCTTTGCGGAATAACACCTCGCCCTTGCGGTATTTGCGCGGGGTCATGTAGGGGCGAAGCCAGTCCATCGACAAGTCACCTTGCGCAGATGTCCTGGCTTTCTTGACCAATGAAAGCATCTGCCGAAGGCGGATGACGTTGACCGGCAAAGACAGAAGATAAAGCAGGAATGTCCCAACGGCTCCTGCGACGAGGCCATAGGCCATAAAAAAAGTGATGCTGATAATGCCGATCACGCGCAAGGGAACGATCGTGCGCATCATCAGCGTTGCGACGTAAAACGCGGCTCCGGCCAGCGCCAGCATATTTGCGACATTGATATTCTCCAGCGCGAGCTCGCCCAAACGGTGCGTCACCCCATCGTATGTGAGGTGGCTGGGATCGAACCCAAACTTGAGAAACAGCGTGTCGACATACTGCGTGGCGAAATCGGCGGCGCCACTCACAGTTAAATTGAAATTTGCGCTAACCATGCTTCCCCCACAAAGTCTGCCAGTGGCACAAGGGACCCATTTTCGAAACGCATAATATCGCGCGCCCGTCCCGTAATCGAGTGAACTCGTTCACACCCGCCCCAAGGGCCTCGCTAATAGCGCAAATACGCCAATACACGCTACTGCCCCTGCATTGAGGGAGTAATTGACCCGTATGACAATCTAACTATCGGGCCTGGCAATTCGTGACGGACCCCTGGGTTTGGCAGGTCACAGGTGGCCCTTGCGGCTGGGTCACAGGCGTGCCGGTCCGTTTTGACCGTTCACGGGTGATAAACTTCATGCAAGCAACGAATTCCGGGGTCCCCTCGTAGAAACCGTATCCTCGGCAGGCGAGCGTTTCCTTGTCGATTTCGGTTTCCGGGCCCCAAGGGTGGCCGGCACAGCCCGACAGACCAAATATGACACCGGCGGCGGCGATAGCCGTCTTCACCGGCCGCGACATCATCTGAAAGCGCCAGTGTCTCGGAAGCATGGTCGATGCGACCCCCTTCATCGCCCAGAGCGATTGGGACCATATCGCAGTCAGGCGTTGTGAGGAATGCGGGTCACTCGCACCTAGTTCGTCGGCACGGCATCGGCTGGCAGACGCTTGGCGTAATCACCACTGCGCTCATAGGCTGATTCGTGAATGAACGACTTCGGCGGAATGGTCCGCCTTCGGGCCAGATTGGGCCGGCGCTCCCAGGCCCCTTTCGTCCAATTGTAGTGGCGCTTCCAGAGAATCTCCGCGAGCCACCAGAACCCCGTCAGCGAATTATGCAGCGTCGCATTCGGATCCGGAGCCGCAAAGCCACCACCGTGCTTGCCGAGAACAAGGTCCATTTGGCCCGAATCGATGAGAAGGCCGGCCGCGATGGCCTCCTTGAGCATCCACTCCAGCGCTATCTTGGATAGCCCGCTCTCCGCCTCGGCATAGCCGCCACCGACATCGCAATGGACACCCGGAAACCAAACCTGTTTGAGATCCTTAGGTCCGCTTTGCGGTGGCACTCCTTTGGGAATCCAGAGATTGGTACGAAAGAACGCGCGGCGCTCGTCGATCGATATTGCGTGGCGGCCGATTTCAATGTCCGGATTGTCGCTTGTGTATGGCAGCCGCAACGGATTTTCGTACCAGCCGATTGAACTCACTGTGTCCCATACGCCGACGAACCAAGGTGTGCAGACCTGTGTCGAGAACGTGCTCTTAAAATCAGCGGCAAGATTGAAATAGCTGATTTCTTCCGCGGTCTCCACGCCGCCCTCACTCTCGATGGCATGGATCGCCATCAGCATGCGGATCGCATACGGCACCAGAGGCTCGTTGTCTTTCGGGATCAGCCCGTACATCCGCAGGAGCGAGGCTACCGCCCGCACCGTGTAAGCACCGCGGCTGAATCCAAACAAAAAGACGCGGTCGCCTTCCTCAAAATTCTTCATCAGGAAAACGTAGGCGTCGCGAACGTCGCCCTCCAGGCCATAGCCAAAGGCCCGACCGAGAAGCCGCGTCACGACGCGAGTTGCGCGCGTCAGCGCACCGGGCGGCTCCATCGTGCCGAGACCCGGATGATAGAAAGCGACTTGCCGTGCGGGTTCTCGCGCCAGCGTGAAGAACAGCTTGACGACATTGGTCCGGTGCTGCGCAAATTCGTTTGCAGTGCCGTCACAGCATATCACCACGTTTTTTGGCATGGCGTTGTCCGAAGCGTATTGCGCGGTTGTCCTGAGCGCAGATGCGCAGATGCGCGTCACGTCCCCCGGAGTATCGGTTCAATGAGGCGGAATTTTACAAGATTTAGAAAACGATCGAAACGGTTCCGCGGCAGCACGCGATGGAAATGGCCGGTCAGCGGGCTCAGGCAGGTCGGATTCATTGCAATTCCATATTTTAAGGCCGAACCTGTCACCAGCCGTCCCGATTGCTCGTCGACTTGCGCATTCGTGTCGGCGTGCGTCGCAACCTTGATCGCCTTTGCGACTGCGGTCGGATTTGCCTGACCGCCGGCGCCGACGGTTCGCGCGCCTTCAGGCTGAAGATCGTATTCAACTGTCGGTTCCAGGATCTGCTGGCCCTGGCACACGTAGCCGCCGGCGTTGAGGTATTCGACGACTGCATCATTGCAGTCTTCCTGCGCCATTAACTGGCTGTAGATCTTGTGGTTGGTACCAAGCGCGATCTCGTAGAGGTGAACGTCTGAGAGCGAATAATGAATCTTGGTCACATATTTATTGCCGACATCGCCGTGGCCGGAACCGACCGTCTCGCTGTCAA